>CAZRKO010000129.1:0-5280 GCA_964600445.1 uncultured archaeon | reverse complement strand
AAAACCATCTGGTTATTAAAGCTATAAATAACAGATGAAGCAGATAACATATTATTATAATTATAGGCATAAATATCAAAGACAATAACGGTACCAATTCTGTGAAAAGGGAAGTGAAATTTCTCGTTTCCATAACGTTTGGGATGAAAAATAACAAACTATATAGGATGAGTAAGACTCCGGGAATTAAAAATGAGCCAAAATATATCATGAAAAAGGAAAATAGATACCAATGAAATTGTAAATTAATCTCCTCTTTAATTATCCCTTTTTGCTCATTTTCACTCACTTTACTTCCAGTTTCCATAATCTTATCCTCATAGTTTCAAATATATCTACAAAAAGGTCATTTCTTCAAAAGAATGACTTTCTAATTATATTTATCCTTACTCCAAATTATTTATCCTTTTCGATTTTAGCGTATAATCGTGATTGTAGTCAGTACAATTTTTAAAAATACCTAGAGATTTAATTCTAAATAAAGCCCATTGGCTATTTTAACAAATTTTTTGGATTTTCAAAAATATTTTAATATTAATGTTGGTTGATTATATTTTTTAAGACTTCTATTCAATATTATAATAATATCGAATTTTAATTATTTAATTTATATAGGCTCGATAGTAAAAATACTTAACCATGTCATCAGACAAGAAAGATTTAGACTCAAGAAAGTCATATGAAAGGGCGCTATATCTTGGTTGTGGATATTCATACGAGGACTTAAAGAATCCAAGAATTGCAGTAGTAAATTCTTGGAATGAAATCAATCCTGGTCATATACATTTGCAAAAGTTAGCGATATTTGTTAAAGAAGGAATAAGAGAAGCTGGAGGAACACCAATGGAATTTAATACTATCGCTTCTTGCGATGGGATTGCAAATTCCGGGAAATTTTCAAATTACATATTGCCTTCGAGAGAAATAATTGCAGCATCTGTTGAGTGCACAATTAAAGCTTATGACTTCGACGGAATGGTTATGCTTTGTTCTTGTGATAAAATAATTCCCGGAATGCTATTAGCGGCGGCTAGATGTAATATCCCTACAATTTTATTAACTGGTGGGATTATGACGCCTAAAATCTTTGAAGATGGGCCACTTAAAGGAAAAACATTTGTAACCAGTGATATTAAAGAAGCGATAGGAGAATATAAAGCTAATAAGATAACTAAAGAAGAATTTTATCTTATTGAATCCCAGACATGTTGTTCTCCAGGTGCATGTAATATGATGGGCACGGCAAATACTATGGCCTGTATTGTGGAAGCGATGGGGCTTTCTTTACCTGGTTGTGCTACGATGAGTGCTGTAAGTAAAGAAAGAGAAAGTTTATGCAGAGAAACTGGGAAAATTATCATGAAGTTAGTTAAAGATAATATAAGAGCGTTAGATATTATTACTCATACTTCCATTGAAAATGCTATTAAGGTGGCTCTTGCATTTGGCGGCTCAACAAATATGATTCTCCATATGTGTGCGTTATCGCATGAAATTGGAGGTAAGCTGGATCATTTTGATTTCGATACATTAAGTAAATCTGTACCTCTATTAGCAAAATTTAAACCGGCTTCTGAATATAATCTTACGGAATTCCACGAAGCCGGTGGTGTTAAAGTTTTAATAAAAAAATTATCAGGTCTTTTAGATTTATCCTCTCTGAGCGTTCTCGGAATTAGTTTAAAGGAATATTTAGAACTAATTGAAGTTCATGATTATCATATTATTAGAAATATCGAAGATCCCATTGCTAAGGAAGGAGGAATTGCGGTATTAAAAGGGAATTTGGCCCCTGGAGGAGCTATTATAAAACAGAGTGCAATTAATCCTAAAATGAGATATCATAAAGGTCCGGCGAAAGTTTTTGAAAGTGAAGAAGAAGTTAAAGATACCTTAATGATGGATAAAGTTCAAGAGGGAGACATATTGGTTATAAGATATGAAGGGCCAAAAGGATCGCCGGGCATGAGAGAATTATCAATTCCTGCTGCAATGTTAGTAGGAATGGGTTTGGGGGATTCTGTGGCAATGATAACCGACGGACGATATTCTGGAGCAACACGAGGTCCATGCATAGGACATGTGTGCCCAGAAGCAATTGAAGGGGGTCCAATTGCAGTTGTTCAAGATGGAGATCTAATCGAAATAGATATTGATAATCGTAATCTAAATCTGCTCATTTCAGATGATGAGATAAAGGAAAGGTTTAAAAAATGGGTAAAACCGGAACCTAAAGTAAAGTCTGGCTATTTAGATATTTATAGAAAAATTGTAAGTTCTGCTAGATTTGGAGCCTATTTTAAAATATAACAAGAATAATTTTATTCAGATTAATTTTATTGCTATTAAAGCTTATATTTAATTAAGAGAATTTTAATTGAGGTTATAATAATGTCGGAGGATAAAATTAAGAAAGTAGCTATAGTTAGATGCGATAGAACGCAAGAATCATGTCCAGGAACATCATGTATTACGTCTTTTTCAGATCGTAAATACACCTTTAAAGATTATGATAACAATGCGAAATTGGTAGGTTTTTTTTCATGTGGAGGTTGCCCTGGAAGAAGAATTTTTAGGTTAATAAGAAATTTAAGAGAAGAGATTGGTGTTGATGTAATTCATGTGGCCTCATGCGTTTTAAAGGAAACTCCCTTTCCAAAATGTTTACATAAAAAAGACATTATTAATTCAATAAAAAATATGGGAGTAGAAGTTGTCTTAGGTTCTGATGATAAATGGGAAAAGGAATTACAACTTAAAAAAGAAAGAGGAAAAATTGAAGGTTTTGAAGAGGACGATGAATTATTAGAAGGCGAGAAACATTGGTAATTTCGGTTTATTGTAAGTAAAAATTAATTTCCGTTACTTTTGGTTTATTATATCATTAACTGTAATCTCAGGATGGTGATATCTTTTTCTTCTTGCCGTTTTTTTGCCATATTGAATTGCTTCCTGAGGGCAAAAATGAATACATGCTAAACACCGCTGACATTTATGCTGCCACTCAGGTTTTCCATCTACAATTTTAATATTGTTGACCGGGCAGACTTTCTCACATACTTCGCAGGAATTACATTTTTCATCAGCATAATAATTTTTATCACTCTTATTAACCATTTTACAAAAAAATTTACTAAATAGGTTTCCAATAAAAGGTAAAAACTTTTTTTCTATTTTCTCTCCATTATTGTTGACGAGATCGGCTATTATTTCAATTTTTTCTTTTGCTTGGTCAAAGTCTCTTTTATGACTTTCCTTAGACGCAATATCATACATCGGAATATAATTACCCGGCATTCTGATTGAAAATCCGGCATTGAGAGCCTTGGATTTTTTTCTTAAAATTTTATTTATTTGGTACAACGTAGCTCCAGAACTGCCGTGATGGCTCGTTACTACAGCGAAAACGTAATTTACTTTATCAACCTCTAATTTATTGAGGAATTCAAGTATAATTGAGGGACATCCCATAAAATAAAGGGGAAATATAAATCCAATTTTTTCAGACTGAGGAACAATGGAATTTCGTTCCCAAAATTTCGCGATTGGAATAATCTCAGAATTTTCTAACTTAGCTGAAATATCTTTTGCGATTTTTAATGAATTCCCTGTACCTGAATAATAAAATATTGTTGTCTTCATATTTAACTCATTTTTAAATTATCATATTATAAATGTAATAAAATTAAAGTTAATAATTAATTTTAATAGAATACAGATTAGTTTAATAAAAATATCTAAATTGAAATAGTTAGATTGTATTGACTAATGATTGATGAAACCCGAATTAAAAAAAATTTAGAATTAATATCATTTCCCCGATTAAGCGGGACGGAAGGAGAGAAAAAAGCGTTAAGCATTGTAAAGAAAAAAATAGAGGCCTTAAATTTGAAGCCTTCCGTTCAAAGTTTCACGTTTACCTCTTTTTATCCCCGAACTTATCTAAAAATTGTATTAGTGTTGTGTTTTTGGGTCTTATTTATCCTATATTTATATATTGATTTTATGTTCACGATATTAAATCTAATTATAATATTAGCAATTTTTATTCCGTTCGTCATAATTACAAGAAAACCCGAGAAAATAAGAATTGGAAAGAAAAGAATTTCTCAAAATTTATACGTGAAAATTCCCGGAAATTCAGAAAGTAGTTATTCTAATAATACATCTTTTGAACAAGATAATGCGAGGGGTAACCTATTATTTATGTGCCATCTAGATTCAAAGGGGCAGCGATTACCAATGAATTATCGAGTTTTTTTCTTTAAATCGTGGATATATTCCTCAATATGTTGCTTAATCTTATTTTTATTGAAAAATTTTATCTTAGTCCAATATGCGTTCTGGTTATTTTTAGTAGGCACTGTCCCATTAGTTATTAATTTTATAGCAATTATCGCACTGTGTTTTAATACTACTAATAATGAATCTCCTGGTGCAATAGACAATGCTTCTGGAATAGTTTGTCTTTTAGAACTATTAAAATATTATTCAGATCCGGAGCTTAGATTAAAAAATTATAATTTATGGTTTTTGTTCACAGGTTGTGAGGAAAATGGTACGATGGGAGTTAGACACCTTTACCACAAAATAGAACATTTAGATAGAGCAAAATCTTTCATGCTAAATTTCGACACACTGGGAACACAACTTGATGTCATAACAGACAAGAGAGGAGAGTTTTTCTTTAAAAATACGAAGGATTTCACAGTTACATTTAATATGATTAAAAAGATTAGATTGGCTCGTAGTGACGCTTATGTTCTTGGTGATAATGGTTTCATGGGATTTGGTATTTTAGATAAAGAAGCTTATAAGTATTCTCATAGTAAAAAAGACACTGTGGATAAAGTTGACTGTTTACTTTTAAAAAAGCTTTTAATCCACATTACAGTTATGTTAAAATTCTTTGATAAACGACAATTAAAGGCTTAATAGATGATTGAAGAAAAACGAATAACTGAAAATTTAGAGACTTTTTCTTTTCCAAGATTATCAGGAACAGATGGAGAGAGAAAGGCTTTTAAAAAAGTTAATGAAAAAATTAATAATCTAAAATTAAAACCTGTGATCCAAGAATTCACGTTTAGCACTTATTTCGCCAGAGTTTACCCAAAAATAACCTTCTCGCTGGGATTTGTGCTCCTTCTTATACTATTTTTAAATATAGAATCGATATTCTTTTTCGTAACTATTATAATCATATTAATAGTATTCTTATATTTATTCAGATGGTTATTTTTTAAAAAAAAAGGAATTTATCGGTATTGGATTTGGTGA
>CAZRKO010000128.1:0-5296 GCA_964600445.1 uncultured archaeon | reverse complement strand
TGCACAACAGGCAGGAGATGTTGGAATGAAATTGTTTACTATAACATCCTTTAAAGAGTCTAACCTAGCTAGAACAAATAAGTGGTATCGTAAATATCAAGGAAATTTAATAATTGGGGGAAGACCTGAGATGGTCAGTTATTATAATAAATCTATCCATAAGGTGACGAAAACATTTTTTCCTCAATTTGAATTAAACACTTATATTACTCTTGATGCTTTGTTGGCATTAATCGCAAAAAATAATGATATTACTGAAGAGGATATGAAAAAGACCCACAGAGATAAGAAATTAGAGTAAAAAAAGTTTAATACATGAATTCCAATCTAATTGTAAGTATTTTTACTTCTAAGATGTAAAATAAGAAAAAGGTTAAGATGTCTCTTAAAATTTATTTAGCTTCATTTGAAGAGAAAAATAAAATTTATAAAGCATTGATTAAATATTCCAACGAACTTAAGCAATTTCTGGAAAATCCAACCGGAGAAATTGCGTCAGAAGTATATTTTAATTATTATTGGACTGAATCAGATAGGTTTCCATTTGTAGCATTTATTGATGATGAGTTGATTGGATTTTGTTTACTTAGAGGAGAGGAAAAATATTACAGAATTGCAGAATTTTATATAAAACCGAAATTTAGGTGTCTTGGATATGGTAAAAAATTGTTAAATTTTACAATAGAGTTCTGCAAAAAACAAGGAATTCATTCTTCTATCATTGCAAATTCACTTGTAAAAAATTTAGGAGCAAATAACTTTTGGATTACCAATGGATTTATTAGCCTAAAGGAAGTTATTTATGAAAATGAAAGATATTATAGCAATTTAAAGGAATTCCAGTAAAAATTAATGATTTTAGTAAATATTAAAGAATAAAATCTATCGAATATTTATAGAAAAATAAACATTAAATGTGAAATTAAAATGGCGGATTTTGAGCCCAAAATTGTAAGTAAAGAAGAATTGAGTAGAATCTCTGCAGATGTGAATCCAGAAGAATTACTATTATTTGATGATCACTGCTTAAATGTCCATTATGAATCAAAGGTCCTAATTGGAGCTAAAGAGCCAGGATCTCCGTGGGTTGTAACTAAAGATATAAAAACCGGAGAGAGGGCAGAAATTATTGATTGCACCTCCCAAAATTGGACTTTGGCATTAGGGTTCGCCCATCCCGACGTTAATTATGCGGTCTCCGAACAAATGAAGAGACTCACCCATGTTAAATCCACTGTTGTTTCTCCAGCACGAGCTAAATTCTCAAATAAATTAGCCGAATTGGTTCCAGGAAGATTAAAAGGGGGTAGAGTACATATCAATAATTCTGGTGGCAGTTTAGCAATTGAAGCCGCGATAAAGCTTGCTCTGGTCGCACGTAAAGGTGCTGATCAATTTTTAGTCTTCCGGGGAGGATATCACGGGAATACGTTGGCGATGTTGACCGCTTCTCAACCTATTCACACCGTAACGAGATTTCGTCCGTTCGGAGTAGATAGATTTGTTCGCTGCCCGCAACCTTACTGCTACCGTTGCATGTGGAATTATAAAAATGGATTATATGGTAAAAAAGACCCTCAATGTAATTTGGAATGTTTTAATTTAGTTAAGGAATATTTGCAGGGGTTATCCTCGAGAAAACTTGCTGGAGTGATTTTAGAATTATGTCAAGCCGCAGGCGGACACATCCCTTTTCCCCCAGACTTTCTTGTGAAGTTAAGAGAAGTTTGTGATGAAGAAAAGATTCTCATTATTTATGACGAGTCCCAAACAGCCGTTTGGAGGACAGGAAAATATTTTTCTCTCACAGAAAGGTATGAAAAAGAATTAGGAATTGATCTGTCTCCCGATATGATGTGTTTCACGAAAGCCATCGGAGGAGGTTTTCCATTAGGTGCCATGATCGCAAGTCCAAAGATTAAAAAGAGATTTAGCCCATCGGAAGATCATACTACATTTTGTAACACCCCAATAGGGTTAACGGCTGGACTAGCATCAATAAAAGTCATTGAAAAGGGGAAAATAAATGAAAATTGTGAAGAGAGGGGCAAACAAATCACGAAAAGATTAAAAGAGCTTCAAGAGAAGTATGAAGTTATAGGTGATATTCGTGGTCCGGGACTTTTTATCGGAATTGAGTTAGTTAAAAATAAAGAATCGAGAGAACCGTTTTCAGAATTATTACAAGAGATGCTCGCAGAGGGAATAAGACAGAATATATTCTTTGGACCTAGCATGCCATACTTAACCGGTACAGGAAAAATCATAATGCATAATTTGATTAAAATTAAACCTCCACTCGTAATTACGGAAGAGGAGGCAGATTATATCTGTGATAAGTTTGAAAGTGTTCTGAAAGCCTCTCTAAACACTCTTGCAAACAAGTAATTTTTTAATTAATATAATAAAAGAAATTTATTCTTTTTTTTCTTCAATTTTACTATTTCGAAAATATGGTTGAATCATTTCAATAGTTAAATTGCTATAAGAAAAAAAAATAATTATGATAAAAATCATTATCTCCACATTTTATCAATTTTTTCTTCGATATAATCCTCTGAAAATTTGATTTCTTTATTAAAATAATCATTAACAATACCTAAGAGTATGCTAAAATAATTTTTCTTTATTTTTAGAAAAAATAACTGCTCCAAATGTTTTAACATTTTTTTACGAGAAAGTTTATTATTATTAATATCGTTAAAATCTCGAATTTCTTTTGAAAGTTCATAAATCTCTTGGAGTTCTTTTTTCAGAATTTTTAATCCTGTCACGGGATCAGAGTTTTTAAAAAATATTTCTACTAATTTTTTCTCAAATTTGCTATTTTTAACATAATTCTCTTTCCCATCATTTACCAATATTTTTTTCCCGGATATCACTATAAAATCCTTATGATGTTCTTTAAATCCGTTATACTCTGTTTTAGTTAAGAGTAAAATTTCATTATCAAATGAATTTCGAAAAATAGAATCAAAAAAATTATTAATAGTCTCTTTAAGATAACTTAAGTTATCTTCAACCAAGAACACAATCTTTATTCTAAGAAAGACCATTTTTAATAAATTTGCTATGGTTTCTGGTTTAATATTCATCCTAATCAAGTACATTTTTGTCTCGAATACATCCTTAGGTCGAAATTCATTATCGCGTTTATCATATAATTTTAAATCATTTTGAATTGGTAGCTTCTTGGTTTTGCTTAATCCTATTTTCATTTCATTTAGAGCTTCCTCAATTAAGTTGGTAGCATTTGTTAAAGATTGTGATAGATTAGGTATATTTTTATTTTTTAGTCGTTTTGTCTTAATCTTTAGGTTATATTTAATCCATTCCAGTTTTTTAATAGATTTATTTATAGACTTATAGAACTTCTTATTTATCTTCCATTCTTCTAATTCAGAAACAATTATATTGGATTTTATTTCACTCGCTTTCGGTTTAAAAATCTTATTCGAGAATATAGATTTAACGGATAGTTTGTCTTGCTTTTCTTTTGAAGAATAGGATATCTTAGTGCTATGGTCTAAATTCGAACTTATTTTTTTCTTAAGAAAAGAAGGTTCTTTAACTATGGAAGACACAACATAATCTTGTTCTTTGCTAATTCTCTTTCTGCTTTTTATTTCCTTCTTTAATTTATTGATTACCATTTTACAACGACTATTTTTAACGACTAGAAGTATTCATTCATGTATTTAAAGTAGCATATTTTATGCTAAAATCTTATTAATCTTAAAAATAACATATTAATTAATAAAAACGCGAAATTTTTTATCTATACATGTGTTTAAACATTGGCGTTGAAAGGCTTATAAAAAATTTAGGAAATAGGAGTAATTTCGAAGTTAGAGAACAAGCCATTCAATACCTAGTCAAAATAGGTGGTTTAGCGACAGATCAATTAACGGAAGCTCTGGAGCATAAAAACCACCTTATAAGAAGCGGAGCTGCGGAAGGTTTAGGTATGATTGGGAGTGAAAGGGCTATAAAATCACTTATTAACGCACTTAAGAAAGAAGAAAATAAACAGGTGCGAGATCAAATTGAAAGATCTTTAGCAAGATTTTAAAAAAAAAATTAAGCAATCTTAACTTAAGTACAAACTCCCTAACTTAATACTATAAGTATTAATATTTCATAGAAAATACAATATAGTATGAAATTACAAATTTTACTTGAAAAACCAACAGATAAAATCTTATTAATAACATTTTTACTTACGTTTATATTGACATTTGTGTTTGTAGCTTTTATTTTCGCTCCCTTACTTGCCCAATTTCCTACTGGAGCGGGTCTTATGGATATGAAAGCTGCTTGGAATAAAAAGAATATGGATAAGATTATTGCTATATGGAAAAAGGAGTCCCTCTCTCATTATGTTGAATTAATGACGATTGTAAATAATATAGACTTTGTATTTATGTTTGTATATGGTTGGGCTGTTTTCAGTGGATTATTACTCGTTGCTCGTCAATTAAAGGGCTCAGAGAAGCTTCAAAAGTTTTATCTTAACTTATCGATAGTGTCTTGGGTGAGTGTGTTATTTGATGTAATTGAGGGAATTTTTATAGCAATCATACTTTTCGACCCATCGAATATAACAGAGGTTTCAGCAATAGGAGTCTCTTTATCAGCAACTCTTTGTATAATTGTGTTATATAGCTGTGTGTTTCTATGGATCATCGGATTAGTTATTGTTTTGGTTCAGCGCATTAAAAAATAAGAGATACTAATAAAATTTCTAGTCAATCAATAAAATTTCCAAAATTTTTTATTTTTTAAGAATAAACAAATATTATGTTTCAATCAATGGATCTTTTAACTCTTTTACTAATTATACTAACAGTAGCAGTCATTGTCGCAGTTATAAATTTTATTATTGGTATAGTAGTCATGCTAAGAATGACTTCTCTAAAGGGGTTAACTAAAGAAAAAAAACCCGCAATTATTTTAAACACCATCTGGAGCATAATTGTGCTCGTATGTAGTTTCTTCCCTCCACTTTGGATCGTCGCATTTATAATTAATCTAATTATTGGCTTGATTGCTTTAAGCTCTGAGGAATTTTATGGTATAAAACGTTTTGGAAGGCGCTTAAAAATCCTGCTTGCGGTTTTAATAATACAGTTTGTGATAGTAATTGTAGCTTATATTATTATAGTATTTATAATTTTTGCCTATTTACTCGGATAAAATATTCAAAATGATCCCCAATTTAGAACTTAGAGATAAAAAGTAAAAGAAATTATAAGGAGAATTCTTGCATTAGGCTTGGAAGGACAACTTTTTCTCC
>CAZRKO010000127.1:0-5340 GCA_964600445.1 uncultured archaeon | reverse complement strand
TATTATTTTTTAAGACTTTAATTGTAGAGGGGGGGCTCTTTGTTTTTATTGAATTTGTTTTAAATTCATCATAGGCATTTGAGAAGTTATTATCTTCATTCTTTTTACAGTGAGCCTTTATTTTTTCCATAATTTTTTTAATGATTGATATAATTGAATATGATATATCTGGTTTAAATTGACTACTTGCTTCCGTATTATTATGCAGAAGGGTTGCTAATATCTCTATTTCATTGTAAAGAATAAATTTATTTTCAAGTTTCATTTCTGTTATCCTTTTTAAAAAGTCATTTAAATCTTTATAATTAATACCAATTTGCTGAGATATTTTATCTAGTATAAGACTAATGAATTCAATGCTGTTAACAATCATTTCATCATAAGCCTCTGTTTTATGTAAATTTGTAATTTTAGTATATTTCATAAGGAGATCTTTATAGTTTAAAATTGCTCGATTGAAATTATTTAAATTATCTCCTTGTGTTTCCTCAATTATTGAGTATGGCAGGATCTCTTTTTTCTTATTGTCTTGGTTTATTTTCGAAATAATATCATCACTTTTAATTTCTAAAATTTGGTCTCTATTTTGAAAATCATTATTTAAAGCTGTCTTTTTTTTCTTTAAAGACCTCGGGAAATTTTGGTCGAACACTTCTTTTATTTTTATTCTTAATTTATATCCTATTTTCTTACAAAAATTCAATGAACGTTTTACAAGTGGTATAACTCTAACTAAAATTTGTTTTTTTTCGTCTTTATTGATAAAATCTTCTGTTGGTTCTTTATTTCTTAAAATTAATTCATTTTTGCTCTTAATTTCTGAAAAATTAAGAGACTCGCGTTCAATATGGGGTACCCATAATAAAAAGGGTTCTTTTATGGAATTTATTCGAATGATCCCTTGACCTTCTTCTAAAATTGATAAATAATTTTTTTTTTCCAAATCAAGGTTTAATAATTCACACATCAAATCTTTTTCAATATGATTTTTTAGGGTTAATAAAACTCCTGTATTGGCTAAGATGTCCCTACTGATATCTGGGCGAGTAGCGAGAGCAATTAAGCATTCACCTGTACCCCTTTGTAATAAGGCAATATCTTCTAAATATGTTGTCAGCTTATTCTTCTTAAATAAATCTTGTGGTGCAAAATATTGAGCATCCTCTACTATTGTAATATGTTTAATTCCTTTATATTTGAAAGCACCCTTGGTGAGATTTTGATCCCATAAATATTTAAAAATCATGTTTAAGAAAAACAAGGCATCCTCTTTTTCTCCTCCCAATCGAATAATAGAGCTTAAATCTAAAATTACATTTCTTTTAAAGAGGGTTTTAACTTCATACTCATTATTTTTTTCGAATAACGCCTTTAAGGGACCCTCTGAAAATCTTCTAATCCTATTTTTAATACTAATTAAAGTTTGCTTTAACATTGGTATATTATTTAGGTTTTCTTTAAGATATTTTTTACAATAATATTCAAAACCTTTCCAACTTTGAAGTTCTTTGTTTTTACACACTTTGGCTAAAATTTCAACCAAAACTTTCTGCATTTGCGGAGAGAATTCTGCGTTCTCATCAAGAAATTGCCCGCTTTTTAAAATATCAAAAATTCTTTCAGCATGGATAAGGGGATTTGAATTTTCTGGATTAAATATATTAATTGAAAAGTTCTCACCAGGCCATAATATTAAAAGATCATTTATTTTCTTTTGTAAAAAATGGTATTCTCCTTTAAATTCAACTAAAAAAAATGGAATGTTGTAATTTTGCGTAAAATTAATTAAAAAATTTTGAAGAAAATTACTCTTTCCAGTTCCAGTTGCTCCACAAATAAACACATGTTTCTCAAGATCCTTAATTGATAAATAAAAATTAAATCTTTTACGTTTTCCTTTCATGATCTTTCCAATTTTAATTGATCCTTTGTTTGCATTATGATAAGAAGGAATTTCTAGATTGATTCTATTAAGCTCCTCATCAAGGTGTGGCAACAAAAATATGATAATCGAAAAAACGAAAAGAAACATTGATAAATTAAATAATATAATAGGCAAAAGAAAAACGTCGAAAGAACCTGTAATTTCATCTCCATTATTTAAAATAAAAAGAGGTAATCCTATGACAAGAAAAATTGTTGAGGCAATAAAATTGACAAATATGATCTTCCTTAAGTTATGTAAAGAATAGCCCTTTTTCTTATATATATAAAAAATAATATTAAGTATAGAACAACTTATACTCAAAATTAAAAACATTAAATAGGATATGAAACTGTTAAAAGTATTATTCATTGAAACCTTATTCAATTAAAATATTAAAAAGTTCACTAAATTTAAGAGATTTAACATGAAAAAGGACATATATAGGGACAGATTAGAAGTACCGTTAAATGAGAAAGTATTAAATTTTATCTCCTCAATAGAAGATGATTTATGGATTGCTGAAGAAGATATTATTGGGACTGAAGCGCATAATATTATGCTCTATGAACAGAAAATTCTCAGTAAAACTGAAATAAAGGAGATTCTATTATCCCTTGAAAATATTAGAAAAAAGCTCCTATATGATCAAATAAAAATAGATAAAAATTTTGAAGATATTCATCCTTTCATTGAAAAGTGCGTAATAGATGACATTGGAATTGAAATTGGGGGAAAACTTCATACAGGAAGATCGAGAAACGATCAAGTTTCTGTTGATATAAGATTAAAAATCAGAAATGAATTAAACAAACTATCTGAAAAGCTCATTGATTTAATTGATGTTTTATTAGACCTTTCACAAAAAACCATTAATGCTTACATGCCACTTTATACACACTTTCAGAGAGGCCAATTAGGAGTATTTGCCCATTATATAAATAATTATATTGCTCAGATCACTAGATCCTTGGATAGAATCGAAGAAATTTACAATAGAATTAATAAAAATCCTCTAGGTGCATGTGCAATAGGTGGAACAAGTATTAATATAAGTAGATTGAGAACTACAGAATTATTAGGTTTCGATGGTATAATTGAAAATTCTATTGATGCTGTTAGCTCCAGAGATTATATTTATGAGATTTTAATGTGCACCTCTTTAATATCAATCCAATTTTCGAGAATCGCCGAGGATTTAATAATTTGGTCTACTAAAGAATTTGAATTTATAGAGCTGGATGACCAATATTGTTCTGTTTCCAGTGTTATGCCTCATAAAAAAAATCCTGACACCATCGAATTAATTAGAAGTAAATCTGCCAAAATTGTTTCAGATCTTTTTTCTGCTTCACTGATGATTAAAGCTGTCCCTTCCGGATATTTCAGAGATTTTCAAGAACTAAAACCCTTATTAAAAAATTCATTTGATACATTATTTTCAATTATAGAAATTTTTAACCTAATCTTCAAAACAATTAAAGTAAATGAAAAAAATATGATTAACACTATAAATGAAAGCTATATTTTAGCATTGGATTTAGCTGAGTATCTGGTACATATGTTTAATATTCCTTTTCGTATTTCTCATAAAATTGTGGCAAATTTAGTTAAGGACTCAAGTAGCCCGAAAGATATGATTGATAAGAAAAAAATTGAATCCTTAATCGTGGAAATTTATAAGCAAAAGATAGAATTACCCTCTGATTTCATAGAATCACTAGAAGATTTAGAACTCTGTTTGGAGAAACGTATTAGTCAAGGTTCCCCGTCAAAAAGTGAAGTTAAAAAAACCATTAAAGCACTTGATAAACAAAAAGAGGCAATTAAAATCAATTATCTTATAAGAGTCGATAATATTAAAAGTGCTACAAAACATAGGGAAGATATAATTAAGAGATTAATTGCATAATTTACAATCCTTAGTTTTTTTAATAAAATTTAGCAAATCCTCTCCCAGCTCTCTAAAAGATTTAATTTCCCTTTTTTTCATAATAACTTTTCCTAACGTGTTATCTGATTTATGTGATTTTAGATTCCTAATTGAACTATTAGTCAAATCTTCATAGTTCTTTGTAAACATTTTAATTAATTCACATAGACTCAGATCCGAACTAGGACGAACCATATAAGGTCCAAAATGTAAAAGATTTTCGTCTTTCCACCAAAAGGGAAAGCACACTTTCGTGCCATATTTCTTTTTATAATGATTTATATTGTTATACACATGAGATCCTGGGAAATGGTGATAATAGCGAAGAGAAAACTGAATAATATCTTTGTCATCCTTTTTCTTAATTTTCCTTAAACCATTAAAAGATTCTTCTAAAGATGTTCTGGTTTCCCCGGGGTGCCCAAAAATAACATTGTTCATCGCTAAATATTCTAATTCTATATGTTTTTCAAGAATTTCATTGTATTTTTTTATATATGTACTCGGATTTATATGCTTATTCATTATTTTAAGCATCTCTTTGGAACAGCTCTCTAAACCGTACCAGATAAAGAAATCCTTCTTTTGTTATTTCTCAATCATTTTATCACTTAATATATCGAATCGTGATTCTATCCAAACAGCAGATACTCTTGAATCAAAATTCCAAAGATTAATGAATTCTTCTAACCATTTTTTATTCCCGCCCGAAAATGTTGGATCTACATAACCTACGCGGTCAATGCCAAAATCTCCTGCATAATCTATCATCCGTGCAGATTCTTCAATTGCTCTTTTAGGAGAATAGGCTCTTCCTCGCTTGACTTTCTTAGAAAGGCTAGCCATGCTTTCTTCCATGCAGAATGAGCAATTAAAAGGACAACCCCGGGATAAACAAATGGATAATGAATCATAAGATTTAATGTAATCATTTAAGATAGATAAATCCAGTTTTGGTAAATCATCGAGGTTCTCTATTGGTTTTCCAAATATTTTCTTAGGAAAATTTTGTTTATTATAAGAATCTCTAATTATTTCATATAAAGCTCTTTCGCCCTCACCAATAATTAAAAAATCAATTGGTGAATTTTTATAGGAAAAATCATCCGGTCGTGCTGTTACATGTGCTCCACCAGCAACCAAAATTGATTCAGGAAAATTCTTCTGGAAATATTCTGCAATCATTTTTGTGGACAAATAATAATAGCTTGTTGTACATGAGAGACAAATTATTTTAAATTCAATATTGTCAAGCAAATTATCCATTTGCTTAGCAAATCTCTCATTTTCGGTGTATGAGTTTAGATCAATTTTTCCTTGCTTTTGTTCATCTGGTAAATTTAAAAAAATACATGATACATTTAATTTCGACTTTAAGTAGTTCTCCAAATAAACTGGCCAAATTAATAGCATTTCAGTTAAAATTTTTTGATCTCCGTACGATTCTAGGATGTTAGGTTGAATAAAAAGTATATTTTTTTTC
>CAZRKO010000126.1:0-5365 GCA_964600445.1 uncultured archaeon | reverse complement strand
CATAATATTTTGATAGGATTTTTAGAAATTCATCTAAAGTATGCTTAATTTTTATGAAATATGTTTTTTCAATTTCAGAATTTTTATGTATTTCTTTAGAATTCAAAATTTTAAATAATTTTGATACCAAAGTTTCTCTAATTCTTGAAGAAATCTCTTTAAAAAATTGTATGCTATATTTTTCATCAATTTCTTTGCTAATTTTCACTAAAAGTAAAACTACTGAAAATAAAAAATAATCATGCTTAAGAAATCCAAATTTAGTATTGCTAACCACTTCTTTTATTTTAAAAATTAAGTTCGCATCGGAATCTTCTAATAGTTTTATTAATAAATCTGTATTAAAAAAGATTAACCAATGGAAAATTAAAATTAATGTGAGATTATATTGATTATTTTTTTTAATTAGAGTAATTATTCCATTTTTTTGAGATGGTGCCAAATTTTTTCCGAAATGTTCAACCAATTCAGTAATTTGGTAAAATCGAATCGGTGGATTTTCCTCTTCCAAATAAAACAAAATATACAAAAAACGTCCTGAAAACCTTGAATTATTCAAAAATAACATCCACCTCTCGAAACTAAATTTTGCGAATAGATAATTATAAAACCAGTTATAGACTTTATGATTAGAGATAAAATAGTCCATTATCTCTAACAATCCAATAGGGTCCTTTAATTCTAACAAAAAATCCCAAAAATCTTCAGGTACTTTATAAAACCAATCACCCCACAGGGTCTCAAAACCTCTCACATCTTCATTTTTAAAAATTTTAAGAATCATTGATTTCAATGAATTAGAAAGTTCAGTTGTTATATTATTATTTGACGATACCATTGTTTCACCAATAATTTTAGCTATTCTTATTATAAATTCCTTAGATTCGCTGCTATCAAATAAATAATTTACCAGATTATATATATTTTCAGGGAAGTTTTTTAGAGTTAAACTCGTGGCTTTTAACCTGACTTCAATGTCAGGTTCGGATATAATAATTTCTTCTAGAAATTTAAAAATTCTTTCATTTCTTATGTTCACAGAATCAATCGTTCTCAAGCATTCTATCCGAATCTTTTCTGAATCTGAAAATTCATAGATGGTAATGATTCGATCTATAAATTCACTTTTATTAATTTTCTTTTCTTTATACAATTCATGTAGCTTAGTAGGCGTAACTTGGTCCAAAACTGGAACACCGATAAGACATTAAGGTTAATTTTCTAATTCTTTTTTATATAAATAATCTACATTGATATAGAAACTTATATTCTTCATAATAAACATTTTCGGTTAATATTTAATAACTCTAATAAGAAGTTGTTTAATAATTATCAAAATTAAAATAAATAGTCGATTAATCCGTTTTACCTGTTCCCGAAGGGGCAAGAATTAAAAAAGATATCCTAAAAAAAGTCCCTTTTTAATTGTATATTCCTGAATATCTCTTAATTGGAAGATTCTTGACTCAAATAAAGCTCTAAGAATTTTAAATCTCCGTAATTTTTTTTCCTATTTGATGATATAACCATTTTGAATCAATTTTACTTTCTTTATACTTCATTAGAGCTGTTATTATTTAAAAAAAAAAATGCAAAAAATGAAAAGATGTTAGTCTTAAAATTCCAAGTACCGAGAAAAGAAATATTATAAGAAAGGAGATTCCTGCCAGCGAGACCTAAATACAAGGTCGATAAAATTATAGGATAAGTAGGGCAAAATCAGAGTGTACGTGTGTACACTAACCAAAAGACAAAAATCCAGGGTGCGGCAGGAATCATTTTTATAATATTTTTCCAATTGAATCATTTTTTCTAACTAATATAACTTTTATTTGAAAATCATTTAAATTTTATCCTTATATTTTACCATAAGCTATTAAAATATAAATAATTCATATTCGATTTATAAATTGATTGTAGTATAATGGTCTTTTTTATTTATCTGGATAAAAACATAAAGACTAAACGAATTTTTATGAATAAAATCGGATCAATTTTATTACAAATTACATTAACAAATATAATAAAGACATTATTATAAACCGTTTTTTATTATTCTTATATAAATTATGAAAACTGGAATTAACATGAAAAAAAAAACAGGAAGATGCGTAGTGTGCGGCGGCAATATAGCTTACGATGATCAATCTCAGAACTTTAAGTGTTTTGATTGTGATGCTAGTCACTCATCGGATTTATTTAAACCTTATGAGAAAACCGGTAAGCGCCTGCATTTACCAAAACTCAGAATATTATTCGCTGCTCTTGGAGCGCTATATTTGTTATATTGGTTATTTAGGGTTTTAATTTATTAATCTCCACTCAAATTCCTTTTAAATATTGATTTAAATAATTCTGGAGATTCTGGATAATGGGTGCCCCTTAGCTTTCATTTCAAGTTCATTAAACCATCCAAATGGAGGCCTAATAACCGTAAAACCTTTTCCTCTTAAAATTGAAGTCAAGTTTTTAAGAGCATCAAATCCAAATTCAGGAGAGCTTAATTGACCAAAAAGGTGAGCAAATGAGAGGATTACGATATTAGAAACTTTAAGCTGATTAATTATTTTTTCTATTTCACGAATACTTTTCTCAATAAAGTCCGGTTTGTTCTCATCCTGTTTTTCTACACTTATAAATAATACAATCACATTTTCAAGCTCATTCTCTTTGTTTTCATATGTTAATTCCTCAAAGATTTTTGAGCGGCCTCTCTTAGTTGCCTTATATTTGAAATATTCGCAGTGAAATGAAAGAAATCTCATTTTCTTTTTCAAGATGAAGTATTACATTTAATAATTAAATATTTAATAAAAGAGGTAAGATTATAACTCATCGGAAAATTATATCTTCAGTCGAAGATTTGTCCAAGTCATTTCCACAGCTAGGACATTTTAATATGGGCAGAGATTCACTTTTATAGTAATAATCAATCATAGGAGCAATATATTCATTAGAGCAATCAACGCAAACCCATTTTTTACATTCAGTATTTGAGCATTGAAAAATTCTCGCCTTATCTCCACAAATCGAACAAATTCCTATTTTTGTCATGAATTAATCAATTTTGTTTAATTAATTTGTATTTTCAAGTAAAGAATTGTAAAAGGATTTATTACTTTTTTGATTGGAAATGATTTAAAACTAATTTTTTATCTTTTATATTAAATAAATAGAAAAAGAAGGAGATCCAAATCCAATCCGAAATGCAAAAATAAAGAGAGGGTTAAACTTCCAAAGTCTAACAAGGGCGAAATCCAATATAGGATCGAATTCTTTGATTCCTTCTCAATAAATTAATTAACACAACTTATATAAATCTGCTGTATATATTTTATAAAATCAGTTCTCTTTCAAATCATTTTTCATATAATTACTGTATAGATTTAAAATAAAATATAGAGATAAATAAAAATTAAGTAAGAATTAAAAAAAAAAGAAAAGTTTTTTTAACCGATTTTTTCAAACATATCTTTTCCAACCCCACAGACAGGACAAGTATAATCATCGGGGAGATCTTCCCATTTTTTCCCCTCAGCGTCCTCATCGTAAACATAACCACACGCAGTACATTCCCATTTAGCCATCTTTAACACGAAATTTAATTTTAATTTTGTGAATTATAATTTATGGATTTTAATTGAATCTGTATTAAAAATATTGATTTAATATTTTATAAAAATATCTAATTTGATGAGGAGATTTGACTTAAAAAATGAATTTCAGACTATTAGACAATTAAGTTAATTGAAAAAGTTATTAATTAATACACAACGTTTACTGGGTCAATAACAGCACTAATACTTGCATCTGTTCCTCTTAAACTTGAAAAAGGATTTCCCGATTTGGTAGAAAAATCTCATTTTAAGCTAAACAGGAAAACTTTAGTAGCTTGTGTAGTCATTAATGTAGCATATGCCATTTTTTCCCTTATTCTAATGGTTTTAATTTCTCCAATAGAAGTTCTCATATCTTTATGTTTTTACATTGGTGCTATAGTTTATTATATAATAAGTAAGAAATGGCTTGCTAAAAAAGGGATTGATTTGAATGAAATTTGCAATAGAATTCCGGAAGAAACTCTCGAAGTATAATTTCAAAATCTCAAAACTTAATTTTTATTTTTAATTATATTTTACACTTATTATCGTAGTGTTTTTAGAATGAACGAAGAAATTTTAGAGAGTAAAGTGATTTTTGGCGGATCAATTATCACTATGAATGATAATCAACCAATTGTTCAAGCTGTAGGAATAGAGGGAGAGAAGATTTCTGCTGTAGGCAATTTGGAAGATGTCAAAAATAAAATGGGTGAGAAATACAATTTAATAGATTCAGATGGTAAGACACTCTTACCAGGATTCATAGATTCCCATATGCATGCAGTTGGCAATCTCTTTTATTATTTCAATCTTAATCTATCTAAAGTAAAAAGTTTAAGTGAATTAAAAGACTTGTTAAGAAATACTGCAAAAGACAAAGAAAAAGGAGAATACATATTAGGACTTGATTTAGATGAACATAAATTTAGTGATCCTGATGAAAGAGTTCTACCAACTCGCTGGGATTTAGATCAAGCATGTCCTCATAATCCTGTCCTTTTGATGAGACACGAGTTTCATATAGGAGTAGCAAATACGAAAGCTTTAGAACTCGCTGGGATTGATTTTAATACAGAAGCACCCGAAGGAGGTGAAATTCAAAAAAAAGATGGTCAACTAACGGGTATCTTAATTGAAAGTGCTACCAAACTTGTATTTTCTAAATATTCTTTCCCTAAAACAGAAGTGATAATAAAGGCAGCATCAAAGGCATTCACGGATTTAGGAAAAAAGGGAATAACCTCTATACATACTATTCTCGAGCACGATAGAAAAGGAGGAGTCTCAGGTTTAGGAGGTGTTGCAATTCCCTTGCTCGAAAAGATTAAAGATCTTATACCGCAGAATGTCTACAGCATAATATATACCGCAAGACCAAAAAGATTAATAAAATTAAAAACCCCTCCCTTAGATGAGGGTAAGGAAGATGGAAAATTTAAGATTGGTGCATTAAAAATCTGGGCTGATGGAGCGTTTGGATCTTCAACTGCTTATATGTACGAGCCATTCCTTGATCAGCCAAATAACTCTGGTTTTTTAGTGATTGATGAGGACGAAATGTATAAACGTATGAAAGAAGCCCATAATCTTGGATTTCAGATCGCAATTCATGCAATTGGTGATAGAGGAAATAGAATTGTAGTGGATTTGTATAAAAAACTTTTAAAAGAATATCCTCGAGATAATCATCGACATCGAATTGAACATGCCTCTTTATTAACTTCTGATGTCATAAAAGACATGAAAGAGTTGGGATTAATTGC
>CAZRKO010000125.1:0-5393 GCA_964600445.1 uncultured archaeon | reverse complement strand
AAGGTATCAGTGGAAATCGTTGGGGGCCGATAATTAAGAAGTACGGTGTTTGGTTTGTTCCCTTAACTAAAATTCCATTTATATCATATGATGAGGAATTAAGATCGAAATTTGAAACATTGAAAGATAAAGAATTACACGTCTTAGATTCTAAGATATTTCCAAACGGATTTCGTATTCCATCTTTTTATTTGGGCAAGCCAATTTTGCATTTGCCCACGATGAAAACGCATGGCCATACTGGCGCTATCGGGGGGTCTTTAAAACATACTAATGAGGCGCTAAAGAATGGTGGTATAACATGCTCGATGAAAAATGCCTTTGGAGGTCTTTTGACAAAAAGGCGTCATTATAGCCATCAATATATATCTGAAGTGCTGGTAGATCTTCTCATAATACAAAAGCAGATACATCCTGAAATAATGGCAGTTGTAGACGGAACGGTTTGTGGCGATGGCGCCGGACCGCGAACCATGATCCCGCGTATAAAGAATCATTTGCTTGCGGGGTATGACCAAGTCGCTGTTGATGCGGTTGTCGCTAAAATGATGGGGTTTGAACCAATGAACTTACCTGCCATAAAACTTGCGCATGATGAAGGTTTAGGATGCGGAGATATTGACCAAATTGAAATGATTGGAGAAGATGTGTCAGATATTAACTGGAAATTCGAGGTAAAACGCAGTTTGGTTATTTGGGGCGATCAGATGGTAAGAAAAGGAAAGTTATCATTTTTACATCCATTAATGCACAACAAGCTATTTATGACCTTACCAATTTTAGGTTCATTAGTGTACCATGACATGTTCTGGTATCCCACAATCGGTAAAAAAATAATTAAAGCGTTTAAGCAAACTGAGTGGGGCAAGATTTTTGAAAATTATCCAGCAAAAACTTCTGGTATAATGAATAAGATTAATTAAAACAAATAATTTTTTCAGTAAATTATTCTTCTATAAAATAGAGAGAATAATAAAAAATACATGGTTAAAGAAGAATTATGATCAGTGAATTTCGAAATACCTGTGAAATGTACGGAATTGACAGTGGTATAACTAATTATATTCAAGAAATAAACACCCTTGGATACAAGACCATAATGTCTTGTTCTGGAATGAAGAAAGATCACTATGAAAAAGATAAATGTCCTTTTATATGTTTTGAAAGGCCACATTTATCGGATGATGATCTAATCAAATATATTCAATTTATTGGAGATTGCCTTTTTAACTCTAATTGGTTTGTAGAATATTTTCCTCGATATATTATTGGCTATTTACCATGGGGTTTGAATGATTCTAATATTGAGAAACATTTCCAAAAATTCGTACATAATTTAAGGATGAGAGATTTTTTTAAATATTCCTACTAAAGTAAGACTTAATTCCTTTTAGAAGTTGGATTTTCATCTGTTTTTTAATAAATGAGATCTTTTCTTCTAAGCTTTAAATTATTAATTTAATTTGTTTCTTGTAATCGAAATCTGAACTTGCTTTTTCTATTTTAAAGTGTATTAAAAATTCAATTGAACCTCCTTTGCCTAAGATTGGTGATTTTATTACTCCATATGGAAAAATCTCTTTTTTTATACTCCAATATATTAAATCTAATAAAATTTTCTTTAGCTTTTGAGGATCCTGAATGACTTGGAATTTTTTTTCTTCTTTAAATTTAGTTTCAAAGATAGGTTTTATTAATGTAATTATATCGCCATTTATTTTTATGTAGTTTTGAATATTTGGAAGTATATCTCTCAATGAGGTAAATGTGACATCAACACTACAAAAATCAACCTTCTCATCTAACTTCTTTAATAAGCGGGCGTCCACACCTAATAATGGAATTACCTGATCTTTCATCTTTTCACACCTCAGAGAAGGATGGAGAAGATCAATGGCATTATCAATTGCATATACCTTTAAAGCACCATGTTTTAAAAGACAATCAGTAAACCCTCCAATTGAACTTCCAATATCTGCGCACACTTTATTCTTAACAGAAATCGAAAAATCCTTTAACGCAGCTTCTAATTTAAGTCCACCCCGCCCAACATAAGGAAACTTAGCTTTTAACTGAATTTGGGATGAATTATCAATTCTTTTTCCCGGTTTTCTTACCTCAATACCATCGACAAGCGCAAAACCATTTCGTATTAACCATTGTGCCTTAGTCCTGCTTTCGACAAGACGTCTTTCAACTAATAAAATATCAATTCTTTCTTTCATTTCCAAACTTTAATAACTTTCCTAGATTACTAATATCTTAAAGATATCTCTCTGCTAAAATAATCTTACTTTCTTTTATTTCGTCTTTTTTTCCTTTTGTCCAAATTCATTACTATTCTAAAGGATAAAGTGGTTATTGCGAATTTTAAAGATGCTTTCTTTCCCACCTTTCTTGAAAGTATGAACAATAGATAGGTCAAAATTATGGCTGTTATGGCTAGTGCAATAATAGAAACTGGTATGTTAAGTTGTCTGTAAAAAAGAAAGAATAATGGATAGTGAGCTAAGTAGATTGTAAAAGAATAATACGAGTAAAATGCGAAAAATCTATGTCTCTCCTTAGTTGTTATGATTTCAAACTTTTCGATAAAAATTAGAATCGAAAGAAGAATAATTACCAATCCGAGCGAATAGTATATCGAAGGAAAAGTCCCGTATTCGAAAAAAAGAGGGAAATCGTAAACGATACCAAAAATCATAATAATCGTCCCTAATAAAATAAATACTAATAATTTAGATTTTATTACTTTCCTCATCTCGATTTGATCTTCTATTTGATGAAACTCATAAAGAGTCTCTCCTATAACTGTTCCTACTAAAAAAACGCTGAAATAAGATAAAATTATGTATTGATCAATAGGATTAAAGAAAATATGATATAATACCCCATAAGCGTTAAATTGTCCTTGATATGGGGATAAAAGTACAAATAAAAGTTGGTTTATAACAAAAAATATAATAGCAGCTACAAATCTTACGATTTTTGAGGTTTTTAATAAGGGCCAAGCCATAATTAGAGAAACCGCAATCGTTTGCAATACAAACCAAGTCCATATCCACTTAGGGTCTTGAACAGCAATTGCAATACAGGTATTATAAAGTAAGGCAATAATCAATATAAACAAAGATCTAAGCATATACAAATTTCTTGCTTTTGCCATAAAAGCCTTATCTTTACGATTACCCATTGTCATACCATGCCTGTAAGATATGTGTGTACTGACTCCAGATATAAATATAAATCCAGTTGCGCCCCATATTCCAAAAATATTTTTCAGAAGAAGGAAGAACCAATAATCCTCTGTGGTAAGCCACCAATCCCATAAATGGCCACCAATCATAATTAACATGCAAATTCCCCTGAAAGTATCAATACTATTATATCTTTTCAACTTCAACTTAGTTCAAATTCTTCCTATTATTAATTAAGATATATTTAATCAGTTTTTCTTTATTATAATTCTTTATATCTAATTTCTTATATACTTATTATTTTTTCCTTTTTCCTTCTTTTTTGTGAGTCGGGAACGTTCTTATTTGAAAATCAATTTTTTCAAAAATAATATTTAGGCTTTTATAATATCGTAGGAGTTTAAATCATTTTTTAAAAAATAATTATTACATTGATTAGTTCGTTGGAAGTGAAGACTTTTTTAATGCAGAAATTGAAAATTAAGAAGAAATATTCTAAGGATGAATTTGACTTGTATCAGTTTTTTCTAAAAACCACAAGAATTCATCCTGATAATGTAATTTTCGTCCCTCCTTACATTTTCTTTTTTGTGAAGAGTGAAAACTACTTTGAAGCAAAAAGATTGTTAAAAAAAATAAGAACTAAATTAATAAATAAGAAAGTATTGATTATTAAATCTGAATCAACACTTATTAGATTGTTATTTAGCCTCTTTCCGGATACGTATATTCACGACATCATAGTAGATATTAAAAATGGTACAAGATTAATTACCATTTTATTCTATTTTTTTGAGGACAGAGGAATTGCTATTGGTAGAAATGGAACTTATATTAAAATAATTAATAGGATTTTTGATGAATATGTTTATTTAGAAAACTACAATACTCCAATAGAAATAAAATGCGATGCGATTAATTTATAACTTAAAAATTTCTACTTTTATTCATTTTTAAATCTTTAATCATTTGAGATGACTTACTAAGAGAAAGGGCTCCATTTAAAACCTGTTCTGCTATATCTGCTATTTCTTCCAAAAATATTGATTTTTTATTCAATTTTTCTAATTTATCTTTTTTAAAATCTTCTTTTATTAATGTTCTTGATTTAATTTGATTAAAAATTAAGTTATAATTACTCTTAGTAACTTCAATACCGTCTCTTAACGCTAATACTAATGCAGAAGCTTCATCCTTAGAAATTTTGTTTTCTGTATCCTCATTATGAATTTTAATTTTTGAAGATTTGAACTCATCAATCAATAAAATTCTTATTTCTTTTTCATCACTAAATATGCTATATATCTTATCAACTAAATCTCGAGTAAGCGAAAGAACTCCTCTTCCAAATTTTAAAATCAACTTTATTGGATCTGGATTATCCTTTTGAAAATATTGAGTGTAGTTCTTAATTTTCTTAATTAAATCACGTATTTCAAAGCAACAATGGGAGATTAAATAATAATCATCCAAAAAAACAACTAACCCAGATCTATTACCCGGGTCAATAGAAAACGTAAGTTCTGAATAATGGTCTTTATACCCTATTCTATATGCGGAAATAACTTTTAAAATATACTCCTCGAAAGAGTCTTCACTTGAATATGTAAGAAAGTTACCGTTTTTATGATAATTTTCCCGTTTTTTAAATTCTTCTATTGTTGTTAAGACTATTGAGGGAGATATTGGAATTTTTTTACTCATAGTAAGTATTTTAAATGGTATATTGAACTGATTCAATTCCTTATTAAGTTTATAAAAAAAGTTTAAATTTTCAGTTAGAACGTAAATTTTATTCCTGTGTCTCAAATTAAAAATATTAATGTTTTAATTTCTAGTTATTAATTATAATTAGCTATAAAATTAAAAATTTTTAATGATGAACTTTCCAACACCGCAACTTAATGAATTATTTGAATCTTCCATACCAATTAAGGGAATAATTTCAATCTGGGGTGGCTCGGGTGTTGGTAAAACCACGTTAGCTCTTCAAATAGCGATGAGTGCTGCAAATGTAGGAAATGTTGTATTCATTTATAGTAAACCTAATTTTCCTTATGAGAAAGTTGGAAAACTTCTTAGAGACAATCCATCAAATATTTTAAATAATATTAACTTCATATCAGAGCTAAATTTTGCAGATTTAAACACAATTATATTAAATTTAAAGTAAATCGTAATTCAGTTAAATACGAT
>CAZRKO010000124.1:0-5402 GCA_964600445.1 uncultured archaeon | reverse complement strand
AATAATCTAAGTTGCTTTAATGTTTTAATAAAATTTAAGTTATATGTTGATTTTATTTGCCCGAAAAAGATGATAAACTACTTGTAAGAAAAGCTACACTCAATTTAAAAAGGAAATATGGAAGAACCAAACAAATTTCAATTGTTGAAAGAGATGCGTTTATACCTAAAAATATTGAAAAAGAAATTAGAGAAGATTATATTAAAAATAAGAAAACTATAACCGCAGCAGATATCGGGGCAAAATATGATATTAGAGTTTCCACGGTAAATTTGCTTTTAAGGCAGTATGAGGAAGAAGGTTTAATAAAATTATTAGATCCGTCATTAAATATAAAAATATATGTTCCAATTTCTTAGTAATTAAAATTTACTAATTCTATCTTTTAAAATAAGTAGATATTAGATAATCAATATATGCTCCCAATTAACTTATTTTATTAGCTACAAATTTGTTTAAATTCACTAACAATTAGAAAAAAATTTATATTTTTCATGCTTTAACTATAATAGAAATAAACATTATCTTTTAAAACATATAGATATGTTTTTCATTAAGCAGATGTAGCCTAGTTGGTAAGACGCCGGCTTCGAATATTGATAACTTCGAGAGAGCCGGTGCGCGTAAGCGCTCGGGGGTTCGAATCCCCTCATCTGCGTTTCAAATTTACTTTTACTATCAAAGAGTTGATAGAAGATATGAATGAAAAAATATTTTTTACGTGTGATTTTCATGATTTATTGATTGGGAAACTCCTTAATCGATTAAGTAATTTTATCCGTTATAATCCTGATGATCTGAATAAAACTATACTTAAAAATATTATAAAAGGGGCTATTTCTGAACTTACTAATCTGCCGATTGATGATATTGATAAAGAATTTGAATCTTATGCGAAAATTCGATTATATTTAGAAGGAAAAAAAGGTATTCAATTAAAAACGGACTATTATAATATTCTTATTCCAAATTTAGATTTTGATGTCATTAATCATGTCGAAACAGAAAACTGCTACACAACAGCATTTTTTTCTAAAATGAATGAATTTTTAAGAGGTACTGTCAAATTAAAAGAATTAATTAACAAAAAGGACATTGAGAGATTAAAAGATATATTAAATAAATGTACTCAATACGCAACATGTGCTGCAATTTATAATATCTCTAACCAGAAAATACCAAGTAAAGAAGAACTTGAAAAATTTATGAATTCAATATGATAATTGATAGGATTTGTATTTTTATTGGATGAGCTGCAGAATTAGGTTTTCCATTTCGGGCTTAGCGGCTTCAATTTTATCCAAAATCGTAATTGTTTTCTCTAAATCCTCTAAATCCTCTTCTATAATAAAAAGTAAATAGAAATCAATGCCCCCAAAATTCAACACTTCAATCACACCAGAAAATCGTTTTCCATTATCAAACTTATCCGAAAACTCGCATAAATCTCGATATTCATCCAATATCTTTTTTTGTAAGTTTATATACACATCATAAATTTTTAGTTTCTCATTAAGGTGAAGCTGTGGACGAAAATATTCTCCAACCGTTATACCCTTCGAATCGAAAAGGGATATCATAATCGTGTTATAGTTTTTACTTATTTCGGCAAATAGATTTGAAACCATTTCAATCCTATCGAATATTAGAGACAAACCACTCGAGAAACTATCCATTACGGATTTTATATCATAAATGGTTGTCTCGAAAAAGAAAATATCGAACGCATGAGAAAATTTTGTTAATGACTGCTTTAGCATAAGAATTTTCTGATTTATTTCTTTACTTTTAACAAGATCGGGGTCAAACTTATGAAAAAGAATCGAAATAGGTGGATAAACTTGTTCTTCTTTAAAAAATATAAGGATTTGTTCTAAATAATCAATAGACTCATTGTAACGGTCAAAATCTTGAGCATCTATTACATAATATATTAAATCTGTACCGCCAAGGTACTTACCTGGTGTCTTTAAATAATCTGTTCTGTAAACGGCTTGGCCTCCAAAATCGAGACGGATAATCTCAATTCCAAGAAAGCTGAATGTATCTCTCCTGATTTTTCTAGTGGGAGTTAATTCAGAAACTTCTTCTTCAAAGCCGAATCTTTTTGTGATTGCGGTTATTATACTAGTTTTTCCAGCATTTTCAAGTCCCATAAAGCAAATTTTTCTCATGATTTTTCACATAAATTTAGATTTACGTTAATTTATATTATATTTCAAATCCTTACTATAAAATATTATTTCCTTATTAAAAGATAGAAGTTATTATTTTTAAATCTTAAATAAAACCAAATTATTTAAAAATAAATCAACCTCCTGAGAGAGGCGCGGAGAGATAAATCTTATCACCATCTTTAAGTTTTGTTCTATATTTCTTCATGTAATGCACGTCCTTACCATTTAATAGAATGAGCATTTGCGAATTTAATTTTTTTTTATTCTTACTTAACAATCTCCCATCTAACTCATCCTTATGTTCATTGATAAATTTAGATATTATATCGCCGACATTTTTACCCTGATACTCTATCGCTTTCTTTTTAACGTATAACCAAAATATATTCAGCAAATTTAACTCTACTTTAGCCATAAGAATCCTTTTATTTTAGTCAATTATAGTTAAGAATTTTGAATGCTAAATTAAAAAATTTATGATTTTAAATTTATTTGTAATAAAACAAAAAATCTAGAGAAAATTTACTTATTTAAGTAATATTAATCTCTTCTATATTCTTTAGAGCTTCAGATATCAAATTCTGTATATTTAACGATTTATATATTTTTATCAACCTTTCTCTATAAATCTCTTGACTCTGAGGTTTAAATAAACAATAATCTAAAGAACTTAAGTTACTTGATATTTTGGAAGATACATCGTTAATAACTTCTGTTTCTAAACCTATTAATGGTGTAAATATGGGGTATTCTGAGAATAAATAATTTAAAGAAATTGACTCTAAATCAACGATATCAGTACAGGATGTTGAATTATTTAAACTAATACCATCAGTAATAGCTTTTATTCTTTCAAAATCTTCGACTTGTAATTCTTTTAATATTTTCGATAAAATTTCAAATCTCAAAAGTCGACATATTGCACATAAATATTCTTTATCATCTAAATTATCTTGAATTCTTTTTAGTATCGTGAGCAAATTAATTATTCTTATCTTAAATTTTGAATGAGGTATATATCCTATAATTTCTCTCCAATTATTTATCCATTTTTCTAAAGTAATATTATCATTTGTTAATTTGAATAAAATGGGATAAATTTCACATCCCCTTCTCATCAATAAAAATCCTGCTAAAAGATCATTTAATCTGCCAATATCCATACAAACAATCTTGTTATTTCTTTCGATTGGCATACCCTCCCATCTACTTTTAATAATATCCGTGAAAATATAAGAAAATTCCCCTCTCACTTCAATAAAAATTCTTTTTATTGGATTTGATAAATTCACTTTTAAATTTAAATAAGAAAAATTATCTAATACAGCCTGTCCTACTTTTTTAGCAACATCTTGAGATGTATAATCATGTTTTCCTGAACGTTTTACCCTAATAGCAAAAGTATCATTTTTAGATAATATATCATCACAAACTTCAAGTGTCCTTTGAATAATGTTTTTCAGATTATCTGATGTTCTAAGTGCAGGACTAAATGAATCAATACCAAAGACATTTTCTATTAAGTTCATCGCTTTTTGAATGTTTTCGTTATTAAAAAAGAAAAACAATCGAGTAGAATCTTTACTTAATTGAAATTTGTGATATATTATTCCTGACCTCTTTAAACTATGTTTGATGTTGTTCGTTAAAGTTTTTAACATCCTTATTCTAACCTTCATCGATTTAAGCCAAATCTCAGGAGATGGATTTATCTTTATCAAATTATATTGTTTTAAAATAATATATTGCTTCATCTTTAACATTAAAAATATCTTATTATTGAAATATTGCTAAATAATTAAGCCAAAATTGTTATATTATATTTCCCGATTATCTTTTGTTCACCATTTTTTAGATTATGTTCAGTTAATATTACTAATCCGTCTCTATAAATATCTATTTCAAGAAACACGGGATCAAAATGATCACCTTTTAAACTACCCCCATTAGAAAAAATGGAATTTTCAATTTTGACATTAAATGATATACTTGGCGTACTATTCAGAACAAGACCAATTCTTGAACGTGATACCTGTGAAAGTACATCTCCCGAATCAATCAGTTCTGTTCGCCAAACACTTAATGGTGTGGGTATAAAGTTGTGAAAACAGCCAATCCCAAATATTTTTTCGTGGCTTAAATTTAATACTTTTTCCATAAATTTATGTAATTTTTTCCTTCCAATAAACCCAATTTTAGAGTCTGGAGTTGTAGAGTTAAATCCTTGAAAAAATAGTTTTTCATTTTCAAATAGCGGATCTATAGGACCAATAAATTTTTCCCAATATTGCCAAGCAGGTGGTTTTGAATCGGTATATCCCGGAACCACAAGATAAGGATGTTTTATTTTGGACAATTTTTCTTTTGCAATAATAAATTCCTCTTGATAACTATTTTTTGTTAGATTTCCTAAATGGATAACCAAATCAACATCATTAATTGCATTTATTTTCTCAATCGTTTTATCAAAATTTATAATTTTATTTTCCGAATGTTCAGAAATTAATGTATTGCCTAGTTGGATAAATTTACAGTAAGCTTTTTCTTCAGAATTAACATCTCTTGGGTTATAATAATTAATCATTCTATTGATCTCTCTGACAAAGGAACTCTCAAGTGTTGGTATTATCTTGAAATTTAAGGTTTTATCTTTAATGTCAATAATAGAATAACTAAATAATTCACGATATCGTGTTTTATTGCTTGAAAAAGTCCCGGAGTTAAAAATTAATAAATTTTTTTCACTATTACTGACATCATATAAATTTGAAATGTGCCGATGACCATTTAATACTAAATCTGCTTTTGATTCAAGTAGCATTTGGAGCATATTGCCTGAATCGTCAATTGCTGACCTCTCTTTTCCAGTATAAGGAATAGGAATGAGTTGATGATGAAAACAAACGATCTTTATTTTATACTTTCTTTCAGGTTTAATCAATCGCTTTCTAACAGCCTCTATTGTATTATGATGAATTATGCCACCCGCAAGATCTGGCTTACTAGAGTCTATGCCTACTACGTACATTCTTTCATCTTCATATTCAAAATGTCTTTCTCCGAGGATCTCCTCAAATAATAAATATCCCACATTTAGAGCATCGTGATTACCTATGATATAGCGAAATGGGGCTTTTGAAATAGGCTTAAATTTGTTATATAAGTCAAGGGCATATTCATAATCTAATAAAGTGCCCGTATCAGTGATATCACCAAGATGCAAAA
>CAZRKO010000123.1:0-5445 GCA_964600445.1 uncultured archaeon | reverse complement strand
AAACACAATGTGATTAGTTATATCTGAAATATGCTTGTCATTAATATCATTGACTTGCGTGAGTTTACCAACTTGATCCCAATCAATTTTAACGAAATCCTTTTGATCATATATACGCGAAATTTCTTCCTCTTGTTCAGGGGAAAACCCAATACCAGAAGGATTCCACATTTTTAATCCGATATATTCAGGAGTATTATGAGATGCTGTAATCATAACACCCGCATCAGCGCTTAAATAACGTAAAGACATTGCTAACGTAGGGGTAGTGACAATTCCTAAAGTCCATACATTACATCCTGCACTTACGATTCCTGAAATTAATGCATATTCTACAGGTAAAGCTGAAGTTCTAATATCTTTCCCTATAACTACTTTACCCTTACCTTTTAATAAAGATCCTAAAGCTAACCCCACATCTAAAGCCATTTGCGGTGTAAATAAAAGATCTGATTCGCTGTAATTTTGAAATACTCTTCTTATGCCAGATGTGCCAAAAATATTTGAAGTCATTTGTTATCCTCGTTTAATTAAACATTCCTTTATTTTATTAAAAAGATGTTTTTTAATTTAAGATATAAAAGAAAGTGTACTTTTTATATTTAATCTTCAAAAACTTTCACTACAATGCTTTTTTCTTTTACGTTCTAATATAAAAAGTATATCTAATATAACTTAAAAGATAAATTATTAATTTTCGCGAATATTAATTGAAATTATAGAAGAACATTGATATTTTAATTATATATTTAATTTCTAAAGATGATCTTTCAAGGCTTGTTTAACATTCTGGATATTTATTCCAATGAGATTGATCTTTTTTATAATAATATTGATAAATATTTTCGTGAGAAATTAGACCAGTTTTTAGAAGAAAAAACATTAGAAAAGTCAGAATTAAATAAAATCCTTGAAAATATACTTTTTGTACTCAAAAAAGAATTCTTGAAATTAGGTTTTGATGTAAAAGAAATAGAAGAAAAATTTTTACCCTATTTGGAAATTGAACAGAATGATGTTGGAACAATTAAAAATGCGCTTCAATTATATGAAAAAAAAATTACGCCAATAATTTATGAAATTTTCTTAGAAAAAATAGTAGATTATCTTGTTGACAATAAAATAGTTAATATTATTTTAAATATGAAATCAAATGGATTACTTCCATTCGAATTTATCTTTGAACTCATCAATATAAAGAAATTATTTAAGAGATCTCCTGAAAAAGCCGAGAACTTGCGTAAATATATACATATTCGAGATAAAATTATAAAAAAATTCAGAAAGAACAAGGTTAAGATAGAAAGCTTAGAAGATTTGAAAGATCCAAAGGATAAACTTCAACTATTATATTTAATATATAGAATCATCGATTTTTTTCATTTACAGAAAATTTTCGATTTTTCTCATATTAAAACATATCTTAAAAATAATCTTGAAGAATGGTTAGATACGATACCATTAGTCACTTTAAAAAATCCCGATCTCTATTTCTGCGGGGTTTATTTAGCAAAACATTTAAACGTAGAAATTGACAATCTGGAAGTAAAGAAGTTTTTATTAAATTTATATGAGGAAAATATTGATGAGTTTGAAGCGCCTGTAATTGAAGCTACTGATAGAGTCTATTGTTATTTTAAAACGACACAATTATCTAAATTGTGGTTATCAGATGAGGAAATCAGTAAAATTATGAAATTAGAGGAAAAATTTTTTGAACCTCATTATCTAAAAAATTTGGAGACCTCACAGCTAGTAGTTATTTTAAAAATCTATCATGTTGTCGGAGCCTATCAAAAATTAGATACTCAGAAAATTAAAGCAATTATTGATGAGATTGAGAGAAGAATCACAGTTGAAGGCATAAAGCAATATCGTGATGGATTTGTATCTTCAGAAGCTACTTATTATGTGCTATTTAGCAACTATATGAGGAACACGCTTGACAAATTAAGTGATTATGATCTTCTTGGAAATATTATTTCTAGAATTTACAGAAATTTGGAAATTCTAAGTTTCTCTCGAGATATGAATTATGATTTATTAAGCGAGATTTTTTATTCCTGTGAGAGTTTAAAACTACTCAATTGTATAGAAACTAAACAAATGATTATTCATTTAGCAAAATATCTATTTCCTGAAGAAATAGTTGATAGAATCTCTAGTATTGAGAATGTATCAACAGTGGCAAAAGCAAAGTTCAGACATTTAAAGGTAAATAGAATTACTGGAGAAACTGTTTATTAATTCCATAATTACATGACTAAATTTATTTTAGTTGTTAATATAATTAAATCAAAATCTTAATTTTATCTTGAAAATTTATATTTAAGTAATAAAAAACAAATTTTGATTTCTATGAATATAGAGAATTTTGAATTAATTTATAAGGATAATCGAGTTATAATTAAAGACAAACCAAAAATTAAAGCAAGGCTAAGTGAAATTGTTGGTAATGAAAATGTATCGGATAGTGAAATTGATATGCTTGCCTATAGCAAGGATACTACTCTTTTAACATTTAATTGGACTCTTGAAGGAAAGATTGCCGCATTACCGGATTTTATTATATGGCCTGAGACTCCGGAACAGATTTCTTCTATTTTGAGATTAGCAAATGAGGAAAAGATCCCTGTTATTCCATTTTCAGAAGGTTCTGGGGTTGTTGGAGGTGCAATTCCTATTTACGGAGGAATTATTCTCGATATGAAGAAGTTTAATAAAATCTTAGAAATTAACGATAAAGACTTAACGGTTACAGTAGAGGCCGGTACAAACGGAATGAATTTAGAGAGGTACTTGAACGCTAAAGGTTACACAGGAGGTCATATTCCGCAATCTCTTTACACTTCCTCTGTTGGAGGGTGGATAGCGCATAGGGCCGCAGGGCAATTTTCTTCTAAATATGGGAAAATCGAGGATATGGTAATGGGCATGGAATTAGTTTTACCAAAGGGAGATATTATAAAATTTAAGACTATTGCCAGAGCATCCACAGGTCCTCAACTGGATAAATTTTTTATAGGAAATGAGGGTACATTGGGAATAGTAACCAAAGCCACGCTGAAAATCTGGCCTTATCCTGAAAAGAGAGCATTTATTTCTTATGCTTTCCCCACCTTTGAAGATTCTTTAGAAGCAACAAGAAAAATATTAAGGCAGCAAATATATCCCGCCGTTATTCGAATTTACGACGCCGACGAAACATATAGGCATTTTGGCCATATTGAAAATGCGAAGGATAAAGTAATGGTTGTTTTTGTGTGTGAGGGAATTGAAAGACTGGTAGCTCTCGAAGCGACAATTACAAGAGAGATATGTGAAAAAAATAAAGGTGTTGAATGTGGAGAAGAACCTGTAGAGCACTGGTTTGAAACTAGATTTAGAGTAACAGACACATCATCAACACCAACCTTTAAAATGGTTTTCGATACTATTGAGATTGGATTTCTATGGGATAAAGCGGCCGATATGTATCATTCTGTCGTAGAAGCTGCAAAAAATGTGAAAGGAGTCATATTGATAACTGCTCATGTTTCTCATTTTTATCCTAACGGAGTGGGTTTTTATTTTACTTTTGCTGGTGTACCTCCAAAAGAGAAATCTGACTTTGAATTTTATCAAGAAGTTTGGAATACAATTATTAAAGCAGTAGAAGACGCAGGTGGATCTTTTGGTCATCACCACGGTGTAGGAATCAATAGGTCTAAGTGGATGCCTGTGGAATGGGGAAAAGCTTTTGAAACTTTAAAAGCCATAAAAAATCTACTCGATCCGAATAATATATTAAATCCAGGGAAAATTTATGAAAGTCCTTGGGAAAAAGGAGGGGAAAATTAAATGGCCGAAATTTTAAAGAAGTACAAATGGATGGGACCAATAATCGATGCGATGGATCGCGACATTAAGAGAATATTTATGAAGAACTTCCGAATGCGAGACAAAAACTTCTTTCCAGAAGGAGAGTACAAAGCAGATATAAAAAATTTAGTAAATTGTATGCTTTGTCCAAATATGTGCCGTTTTGACTGCGGAACTCTTCAAGCAGAACAGAAAGAAACAATGAGTCCTGCTTACAAGGCAAGAATTGGATATTATCTTACGATTGGTAAAATAGATCCTTCAAAAGAGGAAAATAAAGCATTTATTGATTTAATGTACAAATGTTCAAATGAAGAATCTTGTAAAGTATGGTGCCCTTTTGAGTTCTCTGTTGTTTCTTTACTTGAGACAGTTCGCGATGATCTCAACGACAAGGGTCTCATGCCAGATTACTGTAAGGAACAAATTGAAAAATTAAAAAAGACAAATACCATAGAGGATCATAATATCTATGAGACTTATAAGGAAAAAGGAATAGAAAACATTGAAACAGATGGTAATGATGAGGTTTACTATTATATCGGCTGTGAGTCAATGAAATTTCCCGAAGTTATAAAGGCAAATATCGAAATCTTGAAGAAAGCTGGAGTGAAGTTTTCCACAAATTTGGAGAATAAGGCTTGCTGTGGAGGACCTGCATTCAATATAAGAGATTTAGATACTGGAAAGGAATTTGCGGATAAAAATAAAGATTTAATTGACAGCACTGGTGCTAAAGTAGTTGTTTCAGATTGTCCTGGTTGTATAGAAACCTTAAGCAATCGGTACCGAAAAGCAGGAATTGAGATTGATGTAAAATTTATTCATATAGCCCAATATATTAAAGAACTTATCGATAATGGAAAAATCAAATTTGAAAGAGAAGTCCCTGAGGAATATAAAAAAGTAACTATTCATGATCCATGCATACTCGCAAGAAATTTGAACGATACTGAGTCTATTAGAGCACTTTTAAACAAGGTGCCAGGAATTGAAATTATTGAACCATTATATAATAAGCAATATACTCATTGTTGTGGATGGAGTGGTACAGCCCATTGGGCAGACAAAAATATAGCAATAAAGGAAGCTACAAATAGAATTAATGAATTAAAGGAAACTGGAGCAAATATTTTCATTTCAGCATGTCCTGAATGTGAATTAGGTTTAGCATATGGGATCAGTGAAGAAGATAAGGAAAAGATTAAAATAATAGATATATCTGAATTATTAATTAAAGCTTTATAATTTAAAAAATTGAAATAAAACAAAATAACAAAAAAATATTTGTCTGAAGTGGATATTATGAGTGAACTATTATGTGTATTTGATGTTGGGACTACGGGTTCAAGGACCATTATTTTTGACATAAATGGGAAAGAAATTGCGAGAGCTTATGATGAATATCCGATTGAAAAGCAACCAGTTGGTATTTCTGAACAAAATCCAATAATTTGGTGGAATGCAGTTAAAAATACTTGTAATATTGCGATAAAAAAAGTAAATCCTGATGCAATTATTGGAATTTGTGCTTCCTTTCAACGAGCAACCGCAGGACTTATTGATAAAAATGGAGAGGTTTTG
>CAZRKO010000122.1:0-5465 GCA_964600445.1 uncultured archaeon | reverse complement strand
TAATATTTCAAGGCGGTAATAGTAATATAAAAAGTGGAAAGGGAATGGGCTTAGGTTTATCACTGGTAAAAAAGATAATCGATAGCTATAGTGGCAAGATATGGGTTGAGGATAGAATAAAAGGAGATTATACTAAAGGGAGTAATTTCATCTTATTAATTCCAAGGGCGGCATGAAACCTATCTAAATATCCTTATTTAATCCTTTCTTTCTTATTCTTCGATGTTAAGCCTTAAAACATCAAGTATATAGATATTAAAACTAATATTATTATCAGATGGTTTCAAAAAAAATAAAGTGTATTGATGTTAATCCTATTGGTCAGGTTTTTACTCCAAATTATATTGCAAAATTCATGGTTAAAAACAGTATAAAATTTATTAATAATTCAGGCAAGAGTAATAATGAAATAACAGTATTAGAGCCTTCAGTTGGAAGAGGCATATTTTTAAAATATTTAATTCAAAACAATCTTAAAAACATAACAGCCTATGAAATTGATGAAAATTTAAAGGACTACCTCTTAAAAAAATATCCTGATGTGAATTTTCTATTTAATAATGTATTAGGTTCAGATCTTAATGAAAAATTTGATTTAATCATTGGAAATCCTCCTTATTTAGGACAAAATTATAACGCTAAAATTTTTCAAGAATATATAAAGAAATATCCCATATGTGCCAAATTTTTTGTAGGGAATATGGATTTATTTTATTTTTTCATTCATATCGGCATTTTAAAATTAAATCCCGGCGGAATTCTTTCATTTATCACTACAAATTACTGGATTACTAAATCAAAAAAAACAGGAATTAAGCTCTTAAAGCCCCACATATTAGATGAATGCTTTTTGCTCCAATACATTGATTTATCAAATTTAAAGCTTTTTAAGAACGCGACAGGTCAACACAATTGTATTTTCGTATTACAAAAGAAGGAAGATCAAGAAAAAGCACAAAAAGTTGATAAAAAAATTGAAATCATTGACATCGGAAAAAATATTGAACCTGATATATCCACTTCATCTTTTACTGAATCAATCTTTAAGAATCTGGTTCAAGAAAAAAATTCGAAATATATAAAAAAATACAATTCTGCATTAACCAATAATGATTTAGAAAGAGATGGAAGCTGGAATCTACTCTATCCGGAAAATATTAGAAAAATTGTGGATGAAATCGAGAATTTTTGTTCCATTAATGGAAGAGTATTGTATTTAAAGGATTATTTTATTATTCGCAATGGGTTAATCTTGATAAAAGATGATGTTTTTATACTAAACGAAGGAGATACACTAAAAATCGAAAATAATGATTTTTACATAAAAATTAATAGCCAATTTTATAAACTTAATAGAAATGAGATCAAAAGATTAAAGAAAATTTATAAAAGTAAGTCAATCTTGCCTTATGGATATGAAACTGGCGATTATATTGGTTATATAATATATTTCAATAAAAAGACAATTAATAATGAAAAATTAGAAAAGAGAAATCTATTATTAGAAGAAATTTGTCCCGTTTTAACAGCTTATTTAAAGCAATATGAGAAGGATTTAAGAAATATCCTAATAAATGCGAAAGAAAATCCTGATGACTTTTATTTTCCAAGAAGAGGTGCCTTTATTCGGAGAATTGAAGAGAATATCGGTGAAGAATTAATCGATCTCGAACCATTTTATAATCATGAAAAAAAAATATTTTTTAAATACATCTCAAATGAAAACATTTTCGGTTATTCTGAGGATTCTTATTACGCAACCTCAGATACTTATTTTCTATGGTCTAAAAGATCTCAAAACCATATTGATTATCTATTTCTTTTAGCTTATTTAAATTCTAAACTTGTAAACTTCTTATTCAAGGCTAAAAATATATCTATAAAAAGAAGTAAAACCAAACTTGAATATGGATTACCAATCCCCAATTTAGAGAAATTTCGATCGAATAGAGATTTATCGATTATTTCATTAATCGATTTACTTTCAGAGTATTTAATTAGAATAAGCCAATCAAAACTCAAGGCAAAACTAAAGGATTTCAAAAGAAAATTGATTAATTTAGACTATTTTCTACATGCTAACCAAGATGGACTTTTATCAAATATTTTTTCTGCTATGAAAAACCATGATATCTCTATTATTCGAAAAATAATAGATAAGTTATTATTTAGATTGTTAGGTTTGGATGAAAAAAAAATAGATTATCTGCTTCAAAATTACTATTAAACCACTACTTTTCTACGTAATTGGAATTATTCTCGCGTCTATAATATTTATTAAAGCAATAATTTGAAAAAAAAATTTATTTTAAAGTCTTACTTAACTTTAGAATTCCAAGCAAAATCATTAGAAATGCAGATAGTCCTAAAATTCCAAGTGGTATAAGAATATCTATAATTGTTGCATCTCTGAGAAAAATATCTCTCATTGCAATATTAGCATACGTCAAAGGTATTAGAGATGAAGCTGGACGCAAAAAGTCAGGTAATGTTTCTACTGGAGCCCAGACACCTGATAATAACATAAATGGAAGTATAATTAATGGAATGAATTGTATTATCTGAAATTCTGTTTTTGCTAACGTAGATAAGAAAATTCCTAATCCGAGTGCAGTCAATAGAAGTAAATAGATAATTAAATATGCGAGTAAAAGTGTAAAGATTGAAAATTCAATTTGAGCATTAAAAACTAGAATTGCAACGATTATCGTAACAGTAGCTTGTATTATTGACAAAAAACTAAATGACAAGATATACCCAAGTATAATTTCAGACCGTTTTAATGGTGATGTTAAAATTCTCTCCATAGTTCCCTCTTTTCTTTCTCTAATGAAAGATAACATTGTTAATATAAATCCAAAAAAGAACGTTATAAATCCTATAATTGCCGGTGTGAAATACGTTATTGGTTCAACCGCCTCATCATTTCCATCGGGATTATTATAGTAATAATCGTCAATATCGAAAGCTTTTTTACCAAATGTATCTTCGAAAGCTTCTGATAACGCTTCACTCAATGCAGTCAGTATTGCACCACAAGCTTGAGGTTCTGCTCCATCTAATTTAACATCAACATCAATTTCTTTATTTATTAATGTTTTATATGTAAATTCATCTGAAAATATTATGATTCCACGAACCTCACCACTTTTCACATCATCTTCATATTTTTTAACGGATTTCACTTTTTTGATGTTAACTGTATCATCATCTTTCAATATATCAATTACTTCATCTGATAATTCATCATGTAGAACTGACCAACCCAAATCACTATTACTCAATGATATATTGATTAGATTTGGTAATACTCCATAAGTGCCTTGATAAAATGGAACTATTTCTATTTTAACCTGTGTTTCACTGAAATAATTCTTCATGATGGTATTAAAGCTACTTTCAAATGTATTAATTATATAATTTGATATATTCGGATTCAGATAACTAATGTAGAGATCTACCTTACTACCTAATCCTAGTAAAATATCTTGAGTAAATGTATTTGGAATAACTATTGCTCCTTGAGAATAGTTATTTTCTACAGCCTTCTTTACTAATTCTGGATTCGAGGTGCTTCTATTAAAATTGATTAGTAAGTCTTTGTCCATCTTATTGATGATTTCATTTCCGAAAATATTATTAAAATTATCATCATCGTCGACTATATAAACATTAATATCTGTAAGTTCTCCTCCAAAAACAGAACCAAACAACGCTGTGATTACAATTGGAGCGATAACTGATAGTGCAATCATTCGTGGATCTCTCTTAATCTGATTTAAATTTTTCATAGCAATGGCTCGAATATTTGAAAATTTCATTTAAAAATCCTCACCTCGTCATTTTTAGAGAAAAAGATAAATGTATCTTCCAAACTGGGTTCTAGTGTTTGTATTGAAAAGATTTTAGTATTTTTTCTTATGAGTGTTAGAAGATTATCTATTAGTGACTCATCATCATAAAATATCTCAAGCTTAAACTTATGAGATACCGTTTTCAACTTATATTCATCATTAATAGTTTTTGCTATACTAGCTGTATTTTCCATGTTCGTTTCGATAATTAGCTTTCTGCTTCCTGGAACTCGTTTTTTTAATTCATGATAAGTTCCTTCAGCAATCAACTTACCATCTCTCATAAATCCGATTAATCTGCTTTTCTCTGCCTCATCCATAATATGAGTTGTAGTTATAATCGTTGTTCCTCGTTCATTTAACTCTTTGAAGTGATTCCAGAAATTTATACGAAGAGTCGGGTCTACACCTACTGTCGCTTCATCTAATATCAAAAGCATCGGTTCATGAATTAGGGTGCAAGCTAAGGATAAGCGTCTTTTCATTCCACCAGATAAATTATCTACTCTTGTATTTTTCCATTCTCTTAATAAAAAAAGGTCCAAAATTTTATTCACTGATTTAGTTCGGATTTGTCTATTGTTCATTCCAAAAATTTTTCCAAAAAAATGTAATGATTCTTTAACAGATAAATCTGGATAAAGAGAGATAGCTTGTGGCATATAACCTATTTTTGAAAAAACTTTATCTCTTTCACGGGGCATTTCATAGCCTAATACATTGATATATCCTTCACATTTAAGTAATCCTAAAAGGCATCGAATAAATGTAGTTTTTCCCGATCCATTTGGACCTAAAAGGCAATAGTTCTCGCCATTATGTAGTTTAAAATCCACACCTCTAAGTGCTTTAACAGTTGACTTTCCTCTTCCATATGTCATACTAAGATTTTTAGTTACAATGGCAAATTCTGACATAGTTTTTTTAAAAAATTTTAATTGAAATTTATGAACAATATGGTTGAAAGCAGAATAAATAATTTGTTGTTAATTATTGTTAATAATAATTTTATAAACCAAGGAAATATCCAGTAAATATTTATAATTTAAATTAAAATTCGAGATTTATATCATAGTTATATCAATTAAACAAAAAAATATATTATTAAAAAAAACACTATTTAATTTATTCATAAAACTAAAAATATAAGAGATCTTCAAACATAAGATGAAAAGTTTCCCCCAATACGATGACGTCGGAGGATTTCCTCTGCCAGAAAATATAGGTAAAGAGCGATTTGAGCAATTCTACTGGACAGTTTATAAAGCAATCGTAAATAAAAATGAAGATCTAATATTAAGTCATTTGGGGATAAACCAATATTTTATTAATCCGGAATATCAGGCAATTCAGTTTAAACAAAAATCTGGGCTTGAAATCATTAATTATCCACAACTTATGGATATGATTATTCAATTTTTAAAACCGATGGAAGAATATGAAATAGAGCCAGATTTAATAGATCCAACGAAAGCTTATATTCCTGAGATGTTTGTAATAGAAAAATTTGCTAAAGAACATTATGAACAAACAGGCAAATCCCTCAATGTTAAAATATGTGTAACAGGCCCTATAGAACTATATATAAAAAAACACGATTTCACAATTTAC
>CAZRKO010000121.1:0-5518 GCA_964600445.1 uncultured archaeon | reverse complement strand
GTGGGGAAAAAACACCTTTAATTTCTCATATTGAAGAAAGGATTGATGATCTGGTAAAAGTAAAAGGAACATTAATTTCTCCATTTGCTATTGATGCTGCACTTTATTCTTTTAAAAATGTGAATAATTACCTATTCATTATTGATGAAGATGAAGGTATTGATTCAGTGAGAGTTTATGTAGAAGGGAGCAATATAGAAGAGAGCAAAATAGATACTTTAAGCATTAAGAATGCTATATATTCAAAGATATACATTACACCTAAATCAGTAAAATTTGTGGAAAAGGATTCAATCCCATTAATTAGTCGTAAAGGTAAACGATTTGTAGATTTACGGAAAGAAAATTCTTATAATAATAAAATTAGAAATTTTGAGAAGCAATTCTAAATTTATCCCCATTTTTCAAGAGCTTTTGCTAGCTCAGAATTCTTTTTAGAATATTCTTCTAGTGTATATCCGCTTAAAACAGCCTTCACAGCCTGTCTAATAGATCTAGCACCAGCTAAAGTACCATCTGGGTGACCATGACAACCGCCACCAAATTGGTAAACCATATCTTTTCCTAAAATTTTAATGAGCTCGGGAATATGTAGAGGACTTAATCCACCAGAAGCGACAGGTAATACAGGTTTAATGTTACCCCAATCTTGATCAAGTAAGCTTTTGTTGTTTCCTTGAATTTTATTTTCGGTAATAACTCTATTTGTTTCAAGCACCTCTTGTTTTCCGCCCTCCATTTTACCTACAACAGTTCCTGTATGAAGCTGATCCATTCCTAATAACCTCATAATTTTTGCTAAAGCTAACATTGTCATGCCATGCTTTTTTTTTCGAGTTATCGCAGCGTGCATGGCTCGATGAGCGTGAATAACAATATTCTTATCATCAAGGTAATCTCTTATTTCTTGAAGGGCTGAAAATCCAACAGTTAAGATATCTAGCATAATGTATTCACCACCATGATCAATTACAAAATCAGCCCTTTTTTTCATAGTACTAACAGGAGCCGTTATATTTGGCATATATATTTTTTTTTCTCCAGTTTCATTCTCTACTTTGTCTCTAACCTTCAATGTTTCTTCAATTCTCTTTTCAAATTTATTAAATATCATACTAGTTAAGTTTTCATCATCTTTTACTATATCTAAACCTCCCCTCCAAGCCTCTCCACATACTTTTGCGTGTTCGTTCTCGTTCAAACCGACTTTAGGCTTGACAATTGTTCCTAAGAGAGGTCTTTTTTGGATTTTTGTAAGTTTTCTAATTCCATCTATTCCAAATTTAGGGCCAGGGTAAGCATTAACAATATCTCGAGGAAAAGTAATATCAAGTAATCTTAAATTTTTAAGAGCTTTCATCCCATAAATGTTTCCCGCGATTGCACTTAAAATTTGAGACATGTTTTCTGCTTCGAACAAGTCTTGGGTATAGGCAATCTTTACAATATGATTATGCTCATCGATATAATAAGCAGAGGGTCTTAGCTTTTCAGCAATTTCTTTTGACATAGTTATTATATCTGTCCAAGTTCCTATAGAGCTTTCTTTTGCAATTTCTTCACAAGCCTGCTCCAAACTCGGACAGGCTTCAGGAGCCCTCTCAACATAATACATTGCAATTAGATCCTTATCATTTGGCGTATAATTCTTATCTATATAATGTATCATTTTACATCGCTCGTTCTTATAATAATTAGTAAATAGATTTTGCTATATATAATTCTAAATAGTTTTGAAACCATAAAAATTTTATAGCATATTTAATTATTGGTTATATAATGAGTGAAGTAAATACAAAACAAATCTATTTAGACATTAAAGATTTAAGTTTCAAGAGTGAACAATTAGTTGTTGATTTATTGAGATATTTGACCGAGGCTTTGCCTCAAATAGATATTAACCGTGAAGGTTTTGGAGTAGATATAACAGCCCCAGAAAAATTATCTAAAAGAGCGATTAAACTCCGTATTAAAAAATTTTTACACAAAAAAGGAATTAATAACGATTATAGACCCATTGCACTAAAAGATGTCGATAAGGATGGGTATATGATTAAAGAGAAAAGGATGATAGAGTTAAGTTATTACTAATTTTATAAAAATAAAGCTCTCCTTAATAATAATTAAATAATTTAATAATTTTATTTTAAACGTGTCTTTTGAAGAAAATCTCAATTTGCAAATCAAGTCTATTGATGACTTGATGAGATGTATAACTTTATCCAGTTTATTAGAATTATCTGGTTGGCCCAAACCCGGAAATGTCCATAGAATAAAAGACTTTGAAAGTACGAGATTTGAACATTTTTTAGCAGGAATCGCATCAATTCAACCCAACTTTAGAGATTTATGTCAAAGAGTCTATCTTAATTCAAATATAAAAATGCAAAACTATAGCTTCGTAAAATTAGGACTTTTCTTTAAAGAAGCTGCAAAGGAAATGATGAAATGGCAAAAAGGGGGGAATGTTTTATTAGGGCATATCTTAATTTTTGGCCCTCTTGCAGCTGCCGCAGCAATATGTTTAAAAACAGAAAAAATGAGTTTTAATGATTTTATAATTAATATTAGTAAAATAATTGATGATTCTACAGTAGAAGACACTACTGATTTATATGAAGCCATAAGAACATGTAATCCTGGAGGTCTCGGACAAATAGACAAATATGATATTTATGACCAAGATTCTATAAAAAACATAAAAGAGGATAAAATTAATCTTAAGAAAATATTTGAACTTTCTAAAGATTACGATTCAATTAGCCTTGAATATTCGCATGGATTTAGTATAATACTGAAAGAAGGTTTGCCCTACTATTTTGAGAAATTTAATTCAACTAAAGACATTAACACAGCAACGGTAGATGCATTTCTAAAAATTCTTAGTGACCATCCTGATACATTAATTATTAGAAAATCAGGATTAGATGCTGCTAAAATGGTTTCAAGTAAGGCTAGGGAAATTCTCATGCATGGAGGAATATCAAATGGAAAGGGGATCTTATTAATTAGACAATTAGATGATCTTCTACAATCTAAAAAGGGTAAAATGAATCCTGGAACCACAGCAGATATCTTAGCAGGAATAATATTTTGTGCTCTACTATTTGGTTTAAGTTTTTAAATAATTATAAAAAAATTTTTGTAGGAGGGTTATTTCTTTTTTTAAAGAGACAATTTTAAGCACATTTAGAGTTTGATAAGTTATGGTGGAGTTTTGCGATGAATGCGGAGGAATGATGCTCCCCTCTAAGAAAGATGGGTTTAAAGTTCTCAAATGTAAATGTGGTGCGACTAAACCATTTGCAGAAGATCAAAAGGACTCTTAAAAGTTGAAAACAAAAATAGAGCATTCTATTAGAGAGGAGGTAACAAACCTTTCAGAAGTAATGGCTTGGAAAGAGAAAAATTTAAAAAGCACTATTAAAAATTTCAAGTGTCCTACATGTGGATATAATAAAGCACACTTGGAAACGAGACAAACAAGAAGTGCTGATGAAGGAATGACACATTTCATTATTTGTCTGAAATGTGGTCGCCATATTAAGATTGGAAGTTAGTTAAACTAATCAATTAGTTAACTTTTTAATAATTTCCTCCTCAGTAATCTTCTTATTAAAATCCAGTTTAATTATTTTATTATTACTTTTTAGCCCTGATATAATATGGACTTGACTTGATGATATATTTAATTTCTTTCTTAGGATGTTAACTAATTCTTTGTTTGCCTTGTTTTTAACGGGCTTTGAGAGAATATGTATGGTAAGAGTTTTTCCATTCTCCACAATATTAAACTTTTTAGAATTTGGCTTTACGTTTAAGTGAAGGAAATAAATTTTGTCGGATTGGCTTTCAATAAAATTCATTTTTATGATAGAGTTGAAATTTAGCTGAATCATGAAGGATTTTATATATATTTAGAAACATTCTTTTTTAATCTATCAAATGATGGCTTAGATAAACGAAGTCCCCCAGCAAGTTTATGACCTCCGCCCATACCTCCTAAGTCTTCTTTAATCCTTTGTATTACCATGTTTACTCCATTACTTTCATGTTTCTCTAAATATTTCCGTGTACATCTAATGCTTAACTTTATAGTATGATTCTTATGCTCTTCATCGCCTAAGAATAAGATTTTATATGGATCAAGAAGTTCATTTACCATGCTAAAACTAGCGGTGTCTGACCAATTAGATGCCGGTATGCTTTGACCAGCTTCAATAAAAATTGCCATTTCCGTCTCATAACGAGGTAATTTCACGAGAGTCCTTAAATTTTTAACTAGATTAAAAATATATTCATAATATATCCCTTTTGCATAAAAGGTAGTTGATTTTCGCTGAATAATTGAAACAGCAGCATTAATATTTTTGAAGCACAATATATTTAATAAAAGAGCATGCTCAAAAGCAAATTTCAGTATCCCTTGTTTTTGGGGTAAAATAGCATAGTGTCCAAAACTATTGAAATTTCCTTCATCTTGAATTTTTTGGACTTCCATAGCACTTAAATCAACAACTTTTTTATTCGGATTTATTTGCAAAGATTTTAAAAAGGGTTTAATGATATCATCTTCTTGGCCTCCTAATCCTTTAATAAAAGGGAGAATCGAATATTTCAAACCATTTTTGATAGATTCATACATACTTCCAAATAATATCAATCCCTCCCTTTGTTCAATAAGACCCTCGTTTAATAACTCTTCATAAATTTCTCGATTAAATGATTGGAGTTTATCTGTTGATCTTAATGTATCACCCGCAATCCCTATAATTGTTAACCATCCTAGTTTTCTAACTGGTTTAGGTTTGATTTTTTTTGCGAACATATATGCTAAAGTTGAGCCTGCTATGTGATCCAACCCGTCATATCCTGCTGTCGTGGGATTTACGAAAAACAAGTTATCTGGAATGTTTATCTCGTTTATGTTCACATCCACTTCATGATGATCTAAAATATAAAAATGCTCCTTTCTCTCTTTTATAATAGGAATTAATTCTGTAAGATTAGAACCTACGTCTGTAAATATCAATGCAGTTTTATCCGTTTTAGTTTTAGATAAAATTCCCTGCAAATAATTTCCCCAAGAAACCGATCGATTATAAATGAAATAGTCAAATGAAAGATTCATCCTATATAGTAAATTTTGGATAATATGTAAGGCACTTATCCCATCTGCATCATTATGGGAAATTGCTATCACTTTATCGTATTTATGATCAATAAACTGATCAATGGCATTATTAAGAGCTTCCAAAAATTTACTTCGATTAGCATTTTCAGTCATTCATATCAATTAGCATTTTAAATAAAAAAACGATTTTTTTTATATATATATATAAATTTTTTAGTTTAAAAATTTGTCAAAATTCCGCTTTGCAAATCTAATAAATTTTGAATTGTTTTTATACAAAAAAGCAAAATAAGAAAACTAATTCATAAAAATTAAAATCTAAAGAAAAATTATTTAATATTGCTTAATTTTGTGTTCTAACTGAGAATAATTAAGGATTTATAT
>CAZRKO010000120.1:0-5524 GCA_964600445.1 uncultured archaeon | reverse complement strand
AAATTTTATTTTAAATCCTTTACTAATTTCTTCATTAAAAATCGATGATTAATGATAATATATTTAAAAAAAATATATGGAATGAGAAAATAAAATGAGCTATATTAAATATAAGGTACCAGATAAGCTAAAAGAGCAAATAAAAAATGCCTTAACTGCCATAGCAGAAAAAAGGGACTCAAAATTGAGGAAAGGAATGAATGAAGTAACAAAATCAATTGAGAGAGCACAAGCGAAACTCGTCGTAATGGCTGAAGATGTCTCTCCTCCAGAGATTTTATACCATGTTCCATTACTCTGTGAAGAGAAAAATGTTCCTTATACTTACCTTTCGACTAAAAAAAATTTGGGAAAAGCAGTAAATATAAATGTAGGTTCTTCTTCAATAGCGATTGAAAAGTTCGGGTCAGGAAACGAAAATATACTGGATGATATTTTAAAACAGATTGAAGCATTGAAAAAATAAATAGGGTGGTTATATTGGTAAGAATCGAAAAGGGCAAAGGCGTTGGAATTGAGGATATGTCAATTCCAGCGGAAGTGATTGATATTATTGGCCGTACAGGACTTACAGGTGAGATAAGTCAAGTAAAAGTCCGTATTCTTGAGGGTCGGGACAAACACAGAATTCTTACAAGGAATTTAAAGGGACCTGTAAGAATTGGAGATATAATCATTCTCAGAGAAGTTGAACGTGAGGCTCGGAAGATCCGTAAGTAGTACAGAGCTGGAACACCCTATAACAGAGCAAATTTGAAAGGAAAATATTAATGTAAATTAAAAAATTAAATTTTAAAATAAAAAGTGGTTTTATTCTTCTTTTTCGAAAAAGCCTAGTATATCCAAATTAGTATTGTACTCTTTCTGTAAAAATTCTCTGAGAGCAGTCCTTATTGCTTCACTTCTAGAGGCGATAAGTTTGTTTCTTATTAACCATTGAATCTTCTTATCATACTGGTGAGGTAAATTTATGGTTATATTTTTCATTGGAATTTTTTTTTTTTTATCCTTCATTGTAAGTACTCCATTTTAACTATTTATCAAAAAAGAACTCGTTGAGGGTATCTAAAATGCACTAGAACTACAGAGATTGCCCTTTAATATATTCTTTTATTTTTAAATGTAATAATAATATTAAGTAGAACTTATTATTAAATCTAATCTAAATGTACATTATTTTAATTATATTATAATGTAAATGAACGATCTTTTTCCGTATTTATAATATTATTAAACAAATTTTATTCTTTATAAAAATCATTTTCGATTTAAGATAAGTTTCTCACAAAATCAATGTTTATCTGGAATTCTTGGGAGTTGAGGATGTTTTATAGTCGTTCCTCTTTTTTAACATATCTTCCTCGAGTTTCGATGACAGAAATGTTTTTTATAATTGCTTTACATTCATTTGAACCATCAGTACCATATTCCTTCTGATAGCCCTCGAGGAATGCATTGAAACATAAGTCAAAATCTTTACCATGAGAAGAAATCAATACTCTCTTTAATAAATGTAAATCAACACTCTTATCTTCAATTGAATCAGAATATTCATGAAGACCAAAATCGATAAGAAATACCTCTTCAAGATCAGTTATAATTAGATTGCTTGTGGTTATATCTCCATGGATATGGCCGTTTTTATGCAAAATAGCGATAAATCGTCCAATCGTTTCAAAATAACTATGTTTACTTTTATCATCCAAATCATCTAAAATGCTTTTTAACTTTTTTCCATTAATATATTTCATTATTATTGTTGAGCTTGGAGTGTCTATTTCAAACACTTGAGGTACATTCACTCCGTAATGTTTAACCCTGATTAATGCTTTAACCTCGTTCAAAGTTCGTGTCTTTCGGATAACTTTATCTATAACTTCAATACGGTATTTTTTAGGGATGCGGTATTTAAAAATTACCTCTTTTCCAAACCAATGTCCGTAATAAAGGTTTGCTTCAGCGCCTTTACTGATTACTTTTTCTTTCACAATGTCGTAACTCATTCTTTGCCTAAGACCTCCACGGGATTGTCATTTGATCCATCCTTTCTTTAGGTTTAATATTTGTTTCGGAGATTTCATGGCCTCCTTCCACTTTATATCTTAAAACCCCTGTCCAGCCTATCATTGCACCATTATCTCCGGCAAATTTCAATGGAACAGCTGCAAACTTGGCATTATGTTCATTACTGATATATTCAATCATTTCTTGTAACCTTTTATTAGCAGCAACTCCACCTGTTAATAAAACTTCTTCTTTTTCTGTATGTGCTAGCGCACGTTCAGTCACTTCAGTTAACATTGCAAAACAAGTTTCTTGTACCGAGTTAGAAACATCATTTAAATTATATTTGACTTCAAAATCTTTAGACTCAATTAATCTTTTTGCTGCTGTATAAAGTCCAGAAAAAGATAAATCCATTCCTTTTACTACGTAGGGTAATGAGAGATATTTCTTTGAGGTTAAGGCTAATTTCTCTATTTTGGGGCCACCTGGATGGGATAAGCCAGCATCACGGGCAAACGAATCGATCATATTTCCAATTGGTAGATCTAAAGTTTCTCCGAAAATTTGATACCTGCCAGATTCAAAGGCGCTGACAATTGTATTTCCTCCAGATACATATAAAGTGAGGGGATCCTCAACGTTACACATCAGACGTCCTATTTCAATATGAGCAATGCAATGATTTACGCCAACAATCGGAATATTTAATATTTGACTAATCATTCGTGCAACTAATGCCCCAATTTTTAATACTGGTCCTAAACCGGGGCTTTGACTAAAAGCAATTAAATCTATATCCTTAATAGATAAATTGGCTTCTGATAATGCTTTTTCAATTACCCCATAAAAATTATTTAAGTGTTGCTCTTTTACTTGAACTGGATGAAGACCTCCTTTTTCAGGAACGTATATATCATTAACAAGACTATAAACATTCCCATCAAAATCAACAATCCCAACTCCAAAAGTATGAGCTGTACTTTCCATTCCAAGGCAGATTTTTTTATTGAATTTCATATATTTCCTCAGATTAGATTAGTATACAGGATTTTTAAATTTAAAAGAAGGAGATTGCCACTATTAATGGATAAATAAAAGAAATCTAAATGTATATTCGTATTTTAAGGTATTTACATCGATTTAGTGCGCTTTCGGGGTGTTCTTTTTTTAGCGCCCCGAGGTCCTGATACAGCAGCGCCTTTTTTTCCTTTTCTTTTGAATATAGTGTAGCCACATTTCCCACAAGACCATCTATCATAATGGGATGCAAGAAAAAACCCAGCACCACATTTTGGACATGTCCTATGTGTTCTTACTAATTTATCTCCTTCAATTGTATAATATTTTGATGCAGCAGTCATTGTTAATTTAAAATAAAAATATTTTTTTATTCATTAAAAAGATGTTTATAGGCTTCTTTTTTCCTTTTTAGATTATATATTTCAGTCCTTTTTTCTTTAGGTAGATTTCTCACCCTTATATGGAAAGGTTCGAAAAATTCAAGATCTTTTTTATTATCATAAATATAGATTTTACTCAAATCTTCGGTAGCGCCAAAATGGGTCTTAATTTTTTTAACAATAGTAAGATTTTCATCTGAAGTTTTCAACGCCGCAATTTTCTTTTTAATATCAAGTCGATTAGGTGTTCCCTTTCCAAAGTGGTTAATTTTGACCCGCAATTCAATTCGATCTATCAAAGGATTCTTCTTTTCCTGCAAAATTTCAATATCAAAAGACATCGTGAACCTATAAAATTTTAATTACAATTATCTAAATTAAATGAAGATTCCAAATTAAATTTTGCTTTTTAGATTCAAATTTTAGGTTAGGATTTTTCCATTAACTCAATATATTTTTGAACTCCTTTTTGTATGGTCTTATTAACACCTACCATTACTATACCTTCAGGAATTGTATGTTTTGAATCCGTTATTGGAGGTTGACCATAAAAAACAAAATTTTTAACATCCTTTTCCAAGGGAATTTCTAATACAAGAGGAAGAACCAACAGATCCTCTTCACCTTCTGTAATTTTAAGCACTGTTCTTCTGTTTGATAAAACTATTTTTCTTAATAAGGCCCAACTTTCTTTAGGTATGGCACCCGCAGGACTTTGAAACTCAATAACTTCTTCAAAAAAATCTTCATATTCAAGATTAATGCGATTTCTTTGTGTTTTTTCGTCAATGATACAGACTTTAATGAAAGACTTTAAGAATTGGTTTGCTAAGAAATCTTGGGTTACGATATCTCCTACTAAATAGAAATTAATTTTAGGTTTTTTTTTAACAAGTGCTTTAAAATAAGTCTCAACTTCGAATATTGTGTCCTCTCTTTTACCAGCAATTATTTTGCCTAATGGTTGAGAGAATTCATGTCTTTTGTTCTTCGGGAGACTTAAATCCGTATTTTTCTTAATAAGGTTCAACTTCCAAAATAATTGTTTTCACAATAATAGTAGGCATATTTAAGAATAAATTAACGAACCCGTAGGGCATATTTTCCCGGGACTCCGACTTTTAAATATTCTGCAATTTTTGACATCTCAGGTTTGAGGATAATGACTTCACCATGATAATCATCACTTAGCGTATGAGTCTTGCATTTTGGGCAGAGAACATCATTTTTCGTTATAATGTGACAAGTTTTACATGCTTTTTCTTTTGTCAATTAAACCACCTATAGATATTAATTTAGTTTTTTTTCTTTCCATCCTTTTTTGCTGTTGTATCATCTTCTTTAACTGAGATATCATCTTCAATATCTTGTTCGATCCATTCATGTTTTCCCAAAAACTTTTGTCTCATAGTTAATCCGAGCTTACCACTACGTCCAGTTCCCAGTGAAACAGCGATTATTCTTGCTCTTACTAGATCATTTACCTCTAGAATTTTCCCAGTTTCTTTTCCAATAAATCTATTTCCTACAGTCTCATAAGCTATGTAATCATCACAAATCTGAGAAACATGAACTAAGCCATCTAGTGGGCCAAGCCGTATGAAAGCACCGAAATCAACAATTTCTACAATGTCTCCCTCTATTACTTCTGAAATTGAGGGTTTGAAAGTAAGAATTGTGAATTCACATTCATGGAAGGTGCTCGATTCACCTGGAATTATCAGCCCGAGCCCAACGTCAAGGACATCAACCACAGCTATGATAAAGCCGTAATCTCTAGTGATAATTCCCTCATAATCTTCAGCTAAAATGATTCTTGCTGATTCTTCTTTAGGCTGGCCAAATAAAAATGGCGGAATGGAAATCCGTCCTTCAATGGTTATAAGCTTAAACATTTGACCAGTTCACCTACTTGGTTAGTTTATTAAGAGTTTGCTTAATTTAATTTAATCTAATAGAATTTAGATATAGTTGAAAATGTATAATAGAATTAATATTTTGTGGTTTTTGTAAATTATTATACTTAAGAAGCGAGAAAATTTTAAATTAATTTGGCAATTTTATCACAAGTTCTTCTACAATCTAGGAAGATCAGACCTAAGCGTACATCTTTTGTG
>CAZRKO010000119.1:0-5527 GCA_964600445.1 uncultured archaeon | reverse complement strand
TCTTCTTTTAGGCAGAGAAAAATTACTTGGCATTCAAATGGTTTAATAAATACCTTTTCTTAATAGATGGTTTTATTATCACTCTATTTTGTTATGAATCGGTGAATAAATATAGAAAATAATAAATTACTTGGTATTAAATGATTTTGTTTGATTAACTCGAACTATCTTTTCCTACAATTGCGTCTTTAATATATTGCTCCAATTCATAATCAGAGAGGGGTTCTAAAGAGGCAAAAAATCCTTGAGGATGGGCAAATTTTACTTTTTCATATTTAGAAATTCGTGTAAAATCGATTCTTTTATCATCGTGATATCTACTAAGCGCAATCGTACCAGGAGGGCGATTATTAGGATATATCGCAATCCCTCCTTTTTCATCTTGAAATACTTCTCGTTTTTTTTCATTTAATAGCCGAATTAACATACGAGAAAACTTAATATCTTTATAACAAGAAATAATAGGAACATTTTTTATTCTTAGAAATTCTATTTTTCCTTCAAGTTCCTCTCTCAATGTAAAATATTCATCAATCTGCAAGAAGAATTTTTGACCAATTATTTTCATTAGCGAAAAAAGTGCGGTTCCCTTCTTAAATTTTTCTTTCTTTTGGAAAATTTCTAATACCGTTCTTTCCACATAAGAATTTAAGCCCTCTAAAGCCGTATAAGAGATGTTTAAGATTCTTGTTACCTCTCTTGCTCCCTTCACATCATTGGCAATCACGATTTTTAGCCAAGTATGAACTTTGAGTGCTTTATCCAGTAATGCCCATTCTTTTAAGAGAAGCGATAGTGTGCAATCATTCATAGCATATTGATGATGATCATAACAGTTTAAATCGGGCTCATGCTTGTCCCCTACATCTAGCTTCCATATATGGGGGTCATTTATCTCCTCTTGTGTAGGTTCCCTTCGATGGACTTCCTCAATATCCCCTGCTCTATATATAACCAAACAAGTAGATAAAAAATCGTCTAAGTGTGCGCTCCCAGGATGAGTTATAATAATTGTCATATTAAAATCTTTAAATGATTAATTAAGAATTTCTTCAATTTGGTTTAAACTTTTTACATATTTTTTTAATCTTTGAGGTAATTTTTTAATAATCTTCTCGTCTGCTGTACATAAAATAGTCTCCATTGCTATGCTTAGTCCAAGATAGGAAGCGTCATATATTGAGAGATCGTGCTCAACAGCAATTTTAACCATTTGTTCACGTATCTTTTTTTTTATGGTAATTACATTAAATCCATAGTTTTCTAAACTTTCTCCAGCATCGTTAAGCTCTGCTTGATTGAACAATTTACTGTATTTCAAGGCATTCAATACCTCAAAGTATAATAACGATGGTGTGATTAATTTAATTTCTTTTCCTATAAACTTATCTCGTAGAATTCTTGCTTTAGTAGAATCTTTTTCTTCTATGAACCACTTAACAACGACATTAGCATCGATAACTATTTGTTTCATTAATCCATACACTCTTTATCTATTTTTAATGTCTTTCTTCTCTAAAACGACGAATTATGTCTGTGCTATTGAAATTTTCATGAGCTTTTTTACGGATTTTTTCGTTAAGTAAGACAGCTTTAGCTAAATTCGTTTCCGTCTCATTTTGAATTTCTTTATTAATTGCGTTACGAATTATTTCACTCCAGTTGAGATGTTTAAGTTTATCCATCTGTTTTTTCAATTCAGGATCAATTCTCACACTTATAGTAGTCATTTTAAATCAATATATATATAAGTAATACGTATATAAAAGTATTACGCTATATGGTTTTAGAAATAAATAAATCGGATAATGAAGTGGCTAAATAACAAAACTTAAGTTAATAAAAATAAAAATTATAATAAGCCGTGCCAATAGCAGTCATTGCATTGAGCCTTATAAATTTCATCCCCGGAATATTTTAAAACACTTAATAAAAAAACTACCACTCGGCCAAACATTATATCAATCAAAAAAATCATTATAACATTGTTTAAAAAAATAATACTCTCTTGTTTTAATAATTGTAAATATGATACGCGAATGATATCCATGTCTATCTCGTTATATTATAATCCATCGTGAAACGATTATCAGATAATCGCCATAAAATAAAGGTGAGCAATAGTATTGCAAAAACTTAACAACAAAAAAGGAAATTTTAATAGCTAAGCTAAAAGCTAAAGGCTCAGTAATTATTCTTCATTTAGGATTAATTCAATTGTTTCTTTTAGTTTAGGAATATGATTATCAATAACATCCCAGACTAAATCATAATCAACACCAAAATAATGATGAATTAATTTATCTCTCATTCCCGAAATTTTGTTCCATTCAATTTGTTTGTATTGTTCAAGTACTTGTTTAGGTATGGTTTTAACAGCCTCTCCAATAATCTCCAAGCTTCTAACAAATGCTCTTTTTAGGGTTTCATCTCTAATAAACTCATCATATGTAAGTGTTTTTGATTTAATTGTTAGATAACCAATTTCATCATTTATATGATTAATTTTATCCATATAATCATTAGATTGACTCAAAATAAGCCTCTTTCAATATTTTTGGTTTCATATATGGGTTAAGGGCTTCAATTGTGAGCAAGTCTACTTTTCTTTGGAAAAGGTCTTCCAATAAGAAAGCTAATTCAATAAAATTATTATAATTTTTTTTCTTCGCATCAAACTCAACGATTAAATCGATATCACTCCCACCTGTATTATTTCCTGTTAAGAAAGAGCCAAATAATCCTATCTTTTTAACATGATGATTCTTCAGTTTCTCTTTATGTTGCCTTAGAATTTTGAATATATTTTCTTTACTTAAAGTCTCGATGGTTCCCACATTCAATACCTCGTATCCATATTTATCAAGTTTATTCACATTAATAATCTTTTATCCCTTATTTAACATTATATTACATAGTAAAATAATGGTTTATTTTATCAAGGGAGAAAGAGATCCTTTAATTGAAATAATCCTTATGAGGTTTTAAGGTTTATCGAGTATTTACATTTTTATATACTGAAAATGTAAAAATTCAATTCTAAGAAACATGATTAAGCAAGAATTATAAATATGTATTTATTTCCATTTCCATCAATGTACTCGTATATTTTATTTTGTTTAGTCAAAACTCAAACCTTTTTCGTTAATATTATACTTAGTATAGGTTTATTAAAATAAAACTTAAAAATTAAAAGAACAGCAAGATTTGGTTGAATTATTGACAACTGAGAAAATGATAAATAAGGTTAGCTCTTTAAAGTTTCATAATTAATGAATAATATAAAAATATATATATTTTGTATTACTTTTCTTATATAAAAAAATCTTACGATTATGACGATTATTAATTTTAAAATTGATGAGGAAAAGAAAAAGAAAATAGAAGAAATTACTAAACTTAAAGGTTACAAAAGTGTTAGTGATTTTATCCGTCAAATAATAGAAAAGGAAATGGATCTTCAAAATAAAATTGATAACTTTTTAGAAAAGAATCCCCCTCTCGATAAAAAAGAAATAGATATTCCTGATTACATACCAGATGGAAAATATTTAGGTATATCCCGAAATTCAATCGTTGCAATAGGCGATAGTGCTCAAGAAGTGGCAAGTATTTTAGCTGAAAAGTTTCCAGATTCTGCTTCAGGAATCTTACATAAAGGTCATGAATCAGAAACAATAGATTTTGTGTTTTCAATATTTTCCTTAGATGATTCAAAATGGTACCACCAATATAATTATAAAAATAACTATTATCCATTAATTCCTTTTTCAATGCCCTTCAATGAGGTAGAAAAGACTTTTATTGGATTAATTGATACAGGAGCAACAATCTCAGCGGTGGATAAAAAGATAATAGAAGAATACAGCATTGAAACTATCGAAAAAAAAGAGGTTTATACTGCCAACGGAATTATTAAAGTTCCAGTCTATAAAGGTCTGTTTCGATATGAAGGAAATTCAATTGAACTAGAATTTATAGGCACTGAAATTGCAGGAGATTTCACTTTTCATGCCTTACTCGGAAAAAATTTCATAGATAAATTTAATATTCTTCTTTTAGGCAGAGAAAAATTACTTGGCATTCAAATGGTTTAATAAATACCTTTTCTTAATAGATGGTTTTATTATCACTCTATTTTGTTATGAATCGGTGAATAAATATAGAAAATAATAAATTACTTGGTATTAAATGATTTTGTTTGATTAACTCGAACTATCTTTTCCTACAATTGCGTCTTTAATATATTGCTCCAATTCATAATCAGAGAGGGGTTCTAAAGAGGCAAAAAATCCTTGAGGATGGGCAAATTTTACTTTTTCATATTTAGAAATTCGTGTAAAATCGATTCTTTTATCATCGTGATATCTACTAAGCGCAATCGTACCAGGAGGGCGATTATTAGGATATATCGCAATCCCTCCTTTTTCATCTTGAAATACTTCTCGTTTTTTTTCATTTAATAGCCGAATTAACATACGAGAAAACTTAATATCTTTATAACAAGAAATAATAGGAACATTTTTTATTCTTAGAAATTCTATTTTTCCTTCAAGTTCCTCTCTCAATGTAAAATATTCATCAATCTGCAAGAAGAATTTTTGACCAATTATTTTCATTAGCGAAAAAAGTGCGGTTCCCTTCTTAAATTTTTCTTTCTTTTGGAAAATTTCTAATACCGTTCTTTCCACATAAGAATTTAAGCCCTCTAAAGCCGTATAAGAGATGTTTAAGATTCTTGTTACCTCTCTTGCTCCCTTCACATCATTGGCAATCACGATTTTTAGCCAAGTATGAACTTTGAGTGCTTTATCCAGTAATGCCCATTCTTTTAAGAGAAGCGATAGTGTGCAATCATTCATAGCATATTGATGATGATCATAACAGTTTAAATCGGGCTCATGCTTGTCCCCTACATCTAGCTTCCATATATGGGGGTCATTTATCTCCTCTTGTGTAGGTTCCCTTCGATGGACTTCCTCAATATCCCCTGCTCTATATATAACCAAACAAGTAGATAAAAAATCGTCTAAGTGTGCGCTCCCAGGATGAGTTATAATAATTGTCATATTAAAATATAAGATAAAAGAAAATTAAAAAATGATTCGGAATTTGGAACTATTATGTTATAATGTTTTTTAACTGGAGGAGTCAATACTTTTCCTCCGTGATACCCATGAATAATTGAGATTTCTCGGATACCCATAGTTTGACATTCCTCGAGATGATATAGAATTTCCTCTAAAGCTTCCCTTAATTCATAACCATGTAGATCTAATTCCATTTTTTACATATATATTATTTAATTGAGCAATTTTTTGATTTTTCCCATATTTAACTGGATTTCGTTTAAATCGTCCATATATATTTCAGTAAATTAATATTTAATTATTTATCTTCCATAAGCGTTTTAAAATTTTAACATTTTAACATTAAGACTGATATAAATTGGTTCTTTTAATCTAATTATTAATAAATTTCATTAAATTAACTTGATATTTTACTTTCTTATTCCTACATAGGCTTT
>CAZRKO010000118.1:0-5619 GCA_964600445.1 uncultured archaeon | reverse complement strand
TAAAAAAGATTGTCTTTGATGACAAACTTCTCTCATTAGAAGAATTGGTCGAAATACTTAAGAAAAATTATAGGGGCACTTATCAAGGAAGAAAAGGAAGCGAATGGAGAGAAATTTTCATAAACAAAGTTCCAAAATATGGAAATGATGATGATTATGTTGATCAAATTGCTGTTGATGTTGTGAATTTTTATTGCGATGAAATATTAAAGCAAACTAATTATAGAGGAGGGAAATTTAATCCGGGGATCTTATCTACAGCTTTTCATTTAGCATTTGGAATATTTACGGGAGCATCCGCTGATGGAAGAAAATCTAAAGTCCAATTATCTAATGGCGTTGGTCCTACTAATGGTATGGACAAAAATGGTCCAACAGCTATTCTTAACTCTGTTAAAAAACTCGATCATGGATTAATAACCAATGGAGATTCGCTTATTTTGGCATTCCATCCAAATACATTAAAATTAGATATATTTCCATCTCTAATTCGTACCTTCTTCCAGCCAGATGGCGGGTTTCATATCCAATTTAATGTAGTTGGTAAGGATACGTTATGCGAAGCTCAGAGAAATCCCGATGAGTATCGAGGATTGGTGGTTCGAATAGCGGGATATTCTGTTCTTTTTACTGAACTATCTAAAATAGCTCAGGATGAAATTATTGAAAGAACGGAGTACTAATTATTTCTAATTTTTTTAAATTAATTTCATAAAGTTTAATTTTTGATTTTACTTCAAATAGTTAAAAAATCAAAAAAAATTTTAGATAAGATACCTTTAACAACACACATTTAAAAAACGGGCCTGTAGATCAGTGGAAGATCATTGATTTCTGCCTCATTAATCAATCTTAAGCTTGACTCGCATTCAAGAGGCCGCGGGTTCAATTCCCGCCAGGTCCATTTTAATAGTATTTTTAGTATTTGAAAGATGAGAATGGTTTAGGAATTATTTAGAGCAAGATTATTATATCTTATTTAATAAAATCTAAAAAATATGCTTCATTGACTATGTTTGAATATGATAGACTTTAAGAATTTACCACCTATACACGAACCTCAAAAAATTGAAAAAGAGATATATGCATGGTGGGAATCCCAAGAGTATTTCCGTCCTGAAAAACAGCGAGAATTAGGGCTAGTGAGTGAAAATGGCCCTCGCTTTTGTATAACACTCCCTCCTCCAAATGTAACGGGAGTGCTTCATCTCGGTCACGCAATTGTATTAACAATTGAAGATCTTATGACTCGGTATGAGCGTATGAACCAAAGAGAAACTTTATTTCTTCCAGGAACGGATCATGCCGGAATAGCTACGCAGAATGTAGTAGAGAGGGAATTAGCAAAGAAAGGGATAAATAGGAAAAAGATAGGTAGAAAAAAATTTGTAGAAGAAGTTTGGAAATGGAAAGATCGTTGTCAAGCAACAATTATAGAGCAATCAAAAAGCATGGGATCTTCATGTGATTGGACACGTGAAAGGTTTACGATGGATGAGGATTACAGCCTAGCAGTAAGAACCGCTTTTGTACAGCTATACAAAAAAGAGTTGATATATAGAGGAAAATATATGGTAAATTGGTGTCCAGGAAGGTGTGAATCAGCTATATCTAACCTAGAAGCTGAACCTGAAGAGCATGAAAGTCATCTATGGTATCTAAAATATCCTATAAAAAATAAAGATTGGAAAGGGCCAAAAGCAGAATGGGCTTCTGGAAAATGGGCTGAAGGAGCAAAAGAGTTTTTAGAATTGGCAACTACCAGACCAGAAACATTATTAGGAGATACTGGAGTAGCTATTGCTCCAAAACACCCTGAATATTCAAAATATGAGGGAAAAATGGCGATATTACCGGTTTTAGGGCGGGAAATTCCTATCTTTGAGGATTCATACGTCGATCCTGAATTCGGCACAGGAGCCCTAAAAATAACTCCTGCTCATGACCCGAATGATTATGAAATAGGGATAAAAAAAGGTTTGGATTTTATTACAGTAATAGATGAAGCAGGTCAGATGGTACCGAAATATTCAGGGAAATATGCAAATATGGATAGATTTGAATGTAGAGAGGAGATTGTAAAAGACTTAAAAAAGGAGGGTCTTCTTTCCAAGATCGAACCATATACCCATGCTATAGCCCATTGTCAAAGATGTAAAACTATTATTGAACCCAGGATTTCCACTCAATGGTTTGTAAGAACTAGAAATTTAGCCCGGGAAGCAATGGATGCGGTAAAAAGTGGATTAACACTGATGATACCTGAACGTGAGGAAAGGCGATTCTATCAATGGATGGAGAATATACGAGATTGGTGTATTAGTCGTCAATTGTGGTGGGGTCATCAAATTCCAGTTTGGTATTGTTCAAACGGACATGAAATATGTGAATTAGAAGCACCAATAAAATGTCCTACTTGTAATGATAAGAAATTACGGCAAGATGAGGATGTTTTGGATACTTGGTTTTCTTCAGGTTTATGGCCTTTTGCAACCCTAGGCTGGCCAAATCTAGAGAGTAAAGATTTCTTAAGATATTATCCTAATGATATGCGGGAAACTGCTTATGATATTCTTTTCTTTTGGGTTGCTAGAGAAATGATGCTGGGAATAGAATTAACCAAAAGAACACCTTATAATAAAGTCTTTTTTCATGGAATTATACGAGATGACCATGGTCAAAAAATAAGTAAATCAATGGAAAATATTGATCAATATGACCCTTTAAATATTATTGCACAATATGGGGCCGATCCGCTAAGATTCACATTTATTTCAAATATTATACCTAGTAAAGATTTAAATCTTAGTTCTGGAGCTCTTAAAGCATCAAAAAATTTTTGTAATAAGATTTGGCAGTCAACAAATTATATTTTAGGAAATTTTGATAAAGTTAAGAAATTTACTCCTTTTTCAATTGATTATCCAGGAGAAAAATTAACGATCGCAGATAAATGGATTCTCTCTATTTTTACTAAAGTATTAAATAGCGTGAATAAATTCTATGAAGAATATGATTATCTTAATGCTGCGAGATCACTGCGTTCATTTCTCTGGGATGAATTTTGTGATTGGTATATTGAGACTTCCAAAATTAGATTATATGATGAAAATGAACAAGATCAAAACACACCTATCGCTATTTTATTATATATATTAGAAAATTGTTTGCGCCTTTTACATCCAATAATACCCTTCCTTACAGAGGCGTTATGGCAGACATTACCAGATCAAGTGAAGGAGGGTCCAGCGTTAATAGTAGCTAAATGGCCCGAATCGAATGAGTCTTTTATTGATGAAGTAATAGAGCAGGATTTTGAATTAATTAAAAATATAATCCATGATATTAGACGAGTGAGAAGAGATTTTAATATTAAACCTGGTTTAAAAATTCCATTGATTATTCAGACAGGAGATAAAAAAGATTTAATCAATAGCACTTCTTCAGAGATTGCATTATTGTCTCATATAGATCCTAATAAAATTAAATTTGATGAATCTCAGATACCAAAAAATTCAGCTAGAATTATTCATCAGAATGTTGTTGTCTATCTTCCATTAGAAGGGATTATTGATATAAAGGTTGAAAGAGAGAGAGTATTGAAACAACTTTCAAAACTTAAGGAACAAATTCAAAAAGTTGAAAAAAAATTAGAGGGACCTTTTTCTAAACGGGCACCCCCAGAGCTTGTAAAATTAGAAAAAGAAAATCTAAACGAATTAATAAATAAGAAAAACACACTTCAAGAACAGTTGGAAGTTCTTAAATAATACTAATTTTTCGATATTAATTGATATTTTTATCATTTTCTTTATTATCATCGGAAGAAATATTATCAAGTCCTAATTGAGAAACCATAATTCTCTTCATTTCTTCTTTGTTTTTTGGTAATCCGAACATTTCAGCGTACTTGTCCGTCGTGGTTAATTCTTGAGATCTCCCTTTTTTAACAGCAGCGATTAAAACATTATCGAGTAAGTATTTAACATGTTCATAAGCTCCGCTACCTCTTAACTTCACGACAAGTGATTTTAGAATTGGCTGTTTTAGTGCGATAACAGTTAGAGTTCTTAAATACCGTTCTGCAATAGCCCCTCCTTTCGCAAATTTGGAAACTTTTTCAATATACTCTGTTCTAAGACTCATCTGATAGTCTTCTCCTACCCTATTAATGACAAGTGCTGTTGATCGCTCCAAATAATCGAAGGCAAGTTCATTAATTAATTCCTCAACTTCTTTTTTTGAAATCTCCAACCTTGTATTTAATTCTTCGATACTTAAAGGTCTACCCGAGACATACAAAGAAGCTTCAATTAGATTTTTATGATAATCTTTTACCTGTCTCGCTAACATTTCTTTATCTATTTCAACCGAATTTGATAGATTGCTATTAACTTCATCATCGCTAATTTGTACTTCATTGCTTTCTTCAAAATCCTCATCAGATTTTTCTATACTTAGTTCATTAAAATCATTTTCTTCTTGAGCTTCATTATCTTCCTTTTCAGAATCTTTTTTTTTTTCCTCATTAAACTCGTCCATAAATTATCTCCTTATATTTTTAATTTCTTTTTATCTCATACTTATTGATATATCTTTGAACTCATCTCCTTGAAAAAGGGTTAATTTATTTCCAGTACTTAAAAACATTAATGCTAAAAACATTCTTACTAATGCAAATTTCCTCCCAATAGTGCTTTTTTCTTCATTTTTTATTATATGTAAAAGATCAAAAAAATTAGAATCTTTATTATGCAAATTGATCGTAGCTTTTATTCGATTGAACCAACTTTCATGTAATTCTTCAACAGTCTGTTCCCTTCCACTTATATGTTTTAATAGTTCTTTGGGTAATTTTGCTTGAGATAGTCTTTGAAAACGTTTTTGTTTTTGTTCTTCTTGTCTTAAGCGCCTTCTTCTTAATTTTTCTTTCTTCTGCATCGTTTCTATAATAGCGGCTCTCATAGCTTCAAATAATTCATCTTTTGTCGCAATTTGCATTTTAGGACTAATTGGTTGAGGTAATGATTTGGGAATTGTTCGTGAATGGCGTCGTCTTAATTTTTCGAGCTCTTCAATCTTTTGTATCTGCACTTCTTCTCGAATTATGCTAGAGATTTTAAAATGGTGCAAATTTGCGGCTGTCCTAAGAGCTATTCCAGAAATTTTGTAATTTATTAGCTCTTCTTGAAGCATATGATCAAAAAATTTATCTACTAATGTGGATAAATCGTAAAATGCGACTTGGGAATCTTTTGCCAAGTCAAGATCTAATAAAACCCGATATTTCGGTTTTTGCCAAAATTTTGCTTCAAATTTGTCCCTTTGCATAAGGGGTGATTCTTCCTCTTCCTCTTCAAAACCTGCAATTAATTCCTCTTCTAATTCCTGTTCTTGGGTTCTATCTACGAAATCGGGACTAGATACCACACTTTTTACTAGATCAACTATATCCTTCTTTTTAGCTTTTGCTGGAATCTTAATATTATTTTTACTACAAAATTCTCTTAATTCTTTAACCGTCCATTTGTTAAAATCTGTTTCTGCATTCGGTTTTTCTTTATCTGAAATAATATTTCACCTTTAGCTCAAAATTTAACTATTCATTTTCCACTTCAG
>CAZRKO010000117.1:3396-5646 GCA_964600445.1 uncultured archaeon | reverse complement strand
AATATTAAAAGGATTTACATTATGGCAATCTGCATTCCAAAAACGTTGCTCTGTATTCCAAAAACGTTGCTCTGTATAACAAGTTAAGCGAGTTTAGAACTGAGATGGGGGCATCCTTTTTTAAGAATTGTTTCTATAAGATAAGAGATATCCTATTTGACCTTAATTTAATCGAAGGTGAAGGCGCAATTGTCGATTCTGCGCCGATTTCAGCGTCGATGAATTTTGCGAGAGCAAACACTAAACCAAAAATCAATGAAGCGCGTGTTAAGGAGTTTTTTGCGGGTATTGATATATCTCCTGCAATTAATAGGCTAAAGATTACCCGAAAATCGAAGTATCTCCGAGAAGCTATTATTAAATTTTTTATATTTGAAATAGTATGCGGTTTTCTTTCGAGGGCTCAAGCTCTATTCAGATTTAATTCTTGTTAATTCAAGATTATCTTCAATAGGCACATCATATTTTCCAAGAATATCAAATAAGTTATCAAAAAGAAACTCTATATCTTTTTCTTTTCGATATCCTGTTTTGCATTTTATTTGATTTCATATAGATTTTCATATGAATCCTTGATAAACAAATAATATCCATTGCCATCCTTTCGAGGGACTTTTATCGTAGTATACCCCATTGATAATGATTTCTTTACGAATTCATCACGATCCTCTACTACTAAGCAGACATGAGTAAATATATCTTTAGATTTTGAATTGTCATCAGTAATAAATATTTCAAAGCTTAAATCGTCATTTTCATATCTGATTAATTGTTGTTCTTTCTTTAGACCAAAGAACTGTTCCATTAAGTCCGCAGAAACATTGAATGAACGAGCTTTTCTTAAACCTAGTAAATTAATGAAAAATCTATCACTATCCACCTCTGAATTAGAAGCTACGGCACTATGTTCAACTTTCATTTTTTTTGTCACAAATTTTAATCTTTTTACATATCCAAATTTAATGTTTTAATTAAATAATAGTAAATATTATTTTAAAAATTAGAAATTTAGATAAAAATCTCAAAAGATATTTTTGTTTTGAAATACTTTGTTTAATTATCTTTTCAATGAGAAATAATTTGTTTAAAGAGATTAGATGTCAGAATATTACTCTAAATTAATTGAATTAGAAAAAGCGCATCATACTAAGTTATTTAGTAAACGGGACTTTGTTGTTACTAAAGGGATGGGGGCTCTTCTGTATGATGAAAAGGGCAATGAATACATAGATTGCGTTGCTGGACATGCGGTATTAAACATCGGGCACAGTCATCCTAAATTTATTGAGGCTGTTAAAAATCAGCTTGAAAAGGTAGTCCTGGTACCCCCTGGATTTCCTGTAGAACAGAGAGCTAAACTGTTAGAAAAATTAGCTGATATAACTCCAAAACCGTTAACGCAGTCATTTTTATCTAATAGTGGCACGGAATCAATTGAGACTGCCTTGAAAGTGATATTGGCGGCGAATAGAGATAAAAAACAACCTGAAGTCATCTCATTTAAAAGGGATTTTCATGGTAGGACATTAGGATCATTAGCAATGACTCATAACATGAAATATCGAAAACCATTCTTATCATGGTTAACCCCCAATGTGAAATTCGCTTCACACGGTAATATTGAAACTGTAAAGGAGTTAATCAATGAAAACACTGTTGCGATATTTTGTGAACTCATTCAAGGAGAAGGAGGTATACATCTTGTTCCTGATGATTTTCCAAAAGCTTTAAGAGAATTATGCGATGAAAACAATTTGATTTTAGTAATAGATGAGGTTCAAACGGGTTTCGGAAGAACAGGAAAGATGTTTTGCTTTGAACATTACAATATCGTTCCGGATATCCTTTGCGTGGCTAAAGCGATAGCTGGCGGCTTGCCCATGGGAGCCACGATTGCATCAGAGGATTTATATAATAAATTTCAAGAGGGCGAACACGGAACCACTTATGGAGGGAACCCTATAGTATGTGCTGCGGCAAATGCGGTTATTGATATAATTAGAGAAGAAAGACTAGTAGAAAATTCGGCAACACAAGGAGAAAAGATTTTAAAGGATTTAAATAATCTGGCTGAAGAAAGTAACCTCATTAGGACCGTAAGAGGAAAAGGTTTAATGATAGGAGTAGAATATAAGAAAAAAGTTAAAGAAATGATTAAGAGGGCTGAAACTATGCATGTTCTATTATTGAACGCGGGCTTAACGGTGATACGTCTTCTCCCTCCATTAGTTATTAACGACAGCCAAGTGG
>CAZRKO010000117.1:1243-3296 GCA_964600445.1 uncultured archaeon | reverse complement strand
GGCTTAACGGTGATACGTCTTCTCCCTCCATTAGTTATTAACGACAGCCAAGTGGCAAAAGTTTTAGATGTAATGCATAAAATATCAGAATAACTATGTATTAAACTAAAGCAAAATTTAATTTATTAAATCTTTTATTGAAAATTTAAAACTGACCTTAACCTATTATTTAATTAATATAATAAAAAATAAATCCAATATTCTTGGGGCCTTCTAATGACGAGCGTTACTGAAAAAGAGTTTTTAGACAAGTTATTAAACACTGTCCGCAAACTTACATCTATAGCAAATAACCAGGGTGCCAGATTTAGAACTAAATGGGATGAATATTTAAAATCTATCAATGACAAACCTCATTTAGTTCGTCAAATAAAGCTAGACAAAGAAAAATTTATTGATGACATCAATTATCGAATAAAAATCTTAAAAGATTTGGAGAATGCATTTGTAGATGGATTTTACGCCATAAAATCCTTATTGGAAACACTATATAATTCATATTTTAATGACTCCAAATTATTTAAAAAGGATTTTTCGAAAGCAGATCAACTTATGTTAAAGTATTATATCGCTAGAGAAATTCTGGGTAATTTGGTTCAGTATAATCAGATGGATCATGAGACCGTTCCTTTAAAATACAATGTAATAGCCAGAAACTATTTGTTAATTAAACTTAAAGGTCAAATGGATTCGGAAATTCTAGAAAATCTAAAGAAATTGAAAATTGACGTAGATATTGCTCATTTACATAATATTATGGAAGAAATTGAAGCGGATGGGATTATAACTAAAACTAAAAAGGGAGAAAATTATTTTTATGAATTAAATAAAAAATTAAAATTATCAGATAAAGGTAAAGAAATATATAACAGAAATTTACGATCCTTAGTCGAATGGCCTACCCAATTATGGAGAAGCTTTTATAATATAAGAGAATTAAATGTTACTGTTGAAGAAAATATCCCTGACCGGGATTTCCTACATAAAGCTTTAAGTAGAACGGCCACGCAAGGTTTTTCTGCTGCGGATTATGTATTTAAGAATCTTATAAAGTATTATGAGAAAGTTAAGGAAGATTTGAATTAAAGTTCTTTTGTCTTTTTAATAGGAATATCAAATTCTTCTAATAAAGGGATAAGATGCTTCTTGTCAGCAGAATTAGTGCCTTTCCAATCAATTACAAAACATTCTACTTCTTCTAAATTCTTAGAAATCATTTGTTCAATCATATTATGATTTAATTGTTGAATATAATACTTAGGACAAATATATGAGAATGCTACATTCTTGCTTATTAATGATTTTCTAAACTGAGGCCCATAATGAGTACCTCCAAATCCTATACATACTCTCTGAGATTTTTCTTTTTGATATTGTAAATACTTAAAAATTGTATTAATAATGGAGTTGGCTACTATTTGGCCCCCTTCATTGATTACCCATTCTTCTTCGCTACTCCCTAACTCCATAAAAACTAAAGGTTTTTCTAATGAAGTTGGACCATGATGAGTTACTTCAATATCCATTGAGAATTCTGATAATTTTGAAGATTTCTCCTGCTCAATTAAAGATAATAAACCCGCCTTTACTAATAATGCACTAGCATAAGAAAGTTCCCGGGGATTTCCTCCGAAATCTGCCTTATCTGTCCAAATTCCTGTTGTATGAACTAAAAATGCAGGTCGAGCTGCCTCTGATCTATGGCGGCTTGCAAAAATAAGTAAATCTGGATTGATATCTGTCTCGTTTAATCTTAAATCATTTAAATAAATTAAGGGATCATCCGTTAAACCAAGATATGCCTGAATATTTTCTAATTGAATAGCATTTTGAGATTTAAACTTCAATTTTAATAAAGGTTTTTCATGCCATTTTGATTTAATCTCGTTAAATTGAAATAGATTTAAAAATTTATCGCGGATATTCATGGAAGCTTTATCTTCAGTGGAGGTTATGATTAAAAATTGAGTTATTTAGTAGTCACCTAAGAATTTTCTTTTTTTTTAAACAAAATTATTTTATCAAAAATAATATAAAAAATTAAAAGGAATCA
>CAZRKO010000117.1:0-1143 GCA_964600445.1 uncultured archaeon | reverse complement strand
TTTTTTTAAACAAAATTATTTTATCAAAAATAATATAAAAAATTAAAAGGAATCATATAAAATTATGGTTATATACCACATATTTTCTATATAATTCAATGGAACTCAATCTAATTATAGTTATTTTACTTGCGATAATATTTGGATTATTGTTTTTTATCGAAGATTTTTCTACTAAATTAAAAATTAGATTGAATATTTCATTTATAGCTGGAGTTTCAATAGCTTATTTTTTTATTGTTTTACTTCCGGAGGTAGCGGAAAGACTACCAGAATTACCCTTACATCTCAAAATTTTTGAATTCTTATTCATCCTCTTAGGTTTTATCGTCATACATGTATCTGAAAAATTGATATTACAAAAGGTAGAGTCAAAATCTCAAAAAAGAGTTCGTAAACTAATGAAAATGGAGGAAAATTTAGAGATAGTGGAGCGCAATATTGAAGATATTATAACTCTTGAATTAACCCAAGAGGAGAAATTAGACGAATTTGCATTAAGAGATTTAGGAAAAACCTTAACCGAACTACAAGATAAAAGTAAAGAAATTCAATCTGAGATAGATGAGAAAAAATTAAAAATAAAAAGGCATATTCAAAAAGATTTAAATGAAATTCGCTATTTTACTGATTTTATTTATCATTTTATTGTAGGGCTTCTAATAGTCGCCCTATTAATAATAGAATTCTTATCCGGCCTACTATTTTTCATTTTTGCTTATTTTAGAGTGATAATTACCAGTGGTTCGGAATCCAGCCTAGAGGTCTATTCCGACTTAGGTATTGAAATTAAATTTGAGGAATCTACATCTATTAAGTTTCTTTTATCATCAGCAGTCCTAATAGGGATAGCTTTTGGTGTATTTTTTGAGCTATTTCTTCCCGTTAATTTAGAATTAATCTATATTCTTTATTCTTTCATTTCAGGAGTTATTCTATATGCAATAGTGCGGGAAATTATTCCGGAAAAAGAAAAAGGAAAGCCTCTCTATTTTTTAATAGGTGTAGTTGGATTTATTTTAATCATATACCTTATAAGAATTTTCACTACTTTAATCGATATCTGAGTTGAGAAAAAGGATACTATTTTAAATTTGAAAAATATAAGTTAATATAATTTTATTTAATTTTGAACATTTTATT
>CAZRKO010000116.1:0-5657 GCA_964600445.1 uncultured archaeon | reverse complement strand
TTAGGATTATTTTGTTATGAGAATTTTTTCTTTGAAAAACTCCAAGTTGAGAAGTTTGAAAAAGACTTTAATATTAGACTTTCAGATATTGAGAAAATAAATATCAAAGAAGATTTAATCTTAAAATTAAAAAACGAAAGTACTGAAGAAAGAATAATTCGTATTCCTTTTAACCATTTAAAAGATTATATGCGCTCTGCTTGTAATGCATGTAGCGATTTTACAAATATTTATGCTGATATTTCCTTTGGAGGGTTAGGATCTCCAGATAAATATACTACTGTAATAACCCGAACTGAAAAAGGACAAAAAGTGTTAAATGAGGTACGAAATGAGAAAGTAATCAAATGCTTGGACCTTGATGCGCAAAAAAGAAAAAAAATGTTAGAGAAAATAACTCAATTTTCTCAATCAAAAATAAACCGTAGAGAAACTTTCATGAAAAATTTAAACTAATGGTTAATGGTGGAAAAAAAATAACCGCAACTAATAATAAAAATAAATCGGAAAAAAAATCAACTGATACTAGCAATGAATCAATCGAAGATCATGAAATAGATCTCTATGATTTATTAAAAAAATGTTATCAGTGTGGCCGTTGTAGCGGAGTTTGTCAGGTGAGTAAAGTACAAAAGTTTACCCCCAGTAGAATCATCCAAATGATATTAGAAGGTTTTGGAGAAGAAATAATTGAGAGTGGGGTATTGTGGGATTGTATTACATGTAATAGTTGCCTTCAAAATTGTCCTAAAGATATAAATTTCGTTGATATTGTACGAATTATTAGAACCAATATGCGAGAGCGTGGAATCCACAATCTTGAAAGATGTATTGCTCATAAGGGACTATATCATACGATCCCCGAATTAATGAGTCAGGATAATATTAAAATCGATCGCCCATCAGATTGGATTCCAAAAAATTGTAATACTTCTGATAAGGGAGAAGTATTATATTATGTAGGATGTTTACCCTATTTTGGTTATGAATTTCAAAATATTGATTTAATCGCTCCAAGCACTTTAAGAATAATATGCCAAATTGAAGAAGAACCAATTGTAATTCTTAAAGATGAAATATGTTGTGGTCACGATATATATTGGGGCCAAGGCAAATTTGAAGCTTTCTTAGATTTAGCTAAAAAAAATATAAGTCGATTTGAAAAAGCTGGAATTTCTACAATAATAACGGCTTGCGCTGAATGTTATAGAACTTTTAAAGTTGACTATCCTAAATTAATTGAAGGATTTGAAGAAAAATTTGATGTAAAACACATCATTGAATATGTTTATGAAAATTGGAAGTTAGGTAAGATTGAATTTAAGAATCCTAATTCTGATAGTAAGATTGTTCCGTTTACTTTTCATGATCCGTGTAGATTAAGCAGATTTTTACCTAAAGATAATAAAATTGTAGAGGAAGTTCGTGAAATTTTTTACCATTTAAAAAGCACGGGTTATGAATTTAAAGAAATGGCACATAATAAAGAGAATTCGCTATGTTGTGGAGTTAGTTCTTGGATGAATTGTAATGAACGGTCTAAAGCTTTACGATATAAACGATTTTTAGAAGCAAAAGCGATTGGGTCAAAAATGGTAACCTCGTGTCCAAAATGTCGTATCCACTTCAACTGTTTAAAAAAGGATTACGAGGATATAGCTGATGTTGAAATTATGGATTTCTCGGAATTTTTAGTAGATATGATAAATCTAAAAGATCCTGATAGAGTTGAGGAGGTAAAAGAGTGATGGAAGGATCTGTATTAGTGATTGGTGGGGGTATTGCTGGAATTCAAGCTTCATTAGATTTAACTGAAATAGGTTTCAAGGTTTATCTTGTAGAAAAAACACCATCCATTGGGGGACGGATGGCTCAACTGGATAAAACATTCCCTACATTAGATTGCAGTTTGTGCATTTTAGCTCCAAAAATGGTGGAAGTATTAAGGAATCCCAATATTGAACTTATGACCTATCATGAAGTTCAAAAAGTTTCCGGAAAACCCGGAAATTTTAATGTTACTGTTCTTAAGAAACCTCGTTATATCGATGAGGCTAAATGTAAGGGATGCGGAGATTGCGCCACTAAATGTCCAAAGATCGAAGCTCCTAATATTTTTGATATGAATCTAGGTAAAAGGAAATCTGTATATATCCCTTTTCCTCAAGCGGTTCCACCTATTTATTTAATTGATTCAGAAATGTGTTTAAAATTAACTAGAGATGTATGTGGGGTATGTCAAAAAGTCTGTGAAGCAGAAGCTATAGATTTCGGCCAAAAACCTCAAAATGTTAACTTAAATGTGGGAGCAATAGTCGTGGCAACAGGTTTTGACATGGCAAGAGAAAGTTTATCATCAAGGTGGGGACTCCATTATAAGAATGTGATAACTGCATTAGAATATGAAAGAATTTTATGTGCATCTGGACCATTTGGTGGACACGTGTTGCGTCCAAGTGATGAAGAAGAACCAGAAACAATAGCATTTATTCAATGTGCGGGATCAAGAGATTTACATGAAAAAATACCTTATTGTTCGAGCGTATGTTGCACATATGTAGCCAAAGAAGCAATTATCACAAAGGAACACTCCGAAAATTCAAACTGCTTTATATTTAGACATGATATTAGAGCCTATGGAAAAAATTTCTATGAATTTACTCAAAGAGCTCAGGATGAATATGGTGTAAAATATTTTCATTCAAAAATTAGCAAAATTGAAGAAGATAAGGAAACAAATGATTTACTAATACGATATGAAGATTTGCAAATAGGATTACTCAATAATTTTCGAGCAAATTTAGTAGTATTAGCTACACCTTTAGTTCCTTCAAATGGAACCAAAGAATTAGCAAAGATTTTAAACATAGACATAGATGAGTATAATTTCTTCAAGGAAAACTCACATTTTAATAAATCCTCATCTTCGAAAAAAGGGATTTTCTTAGCTGGGTTTTGCCAAGGTCCTATGGATATACCAGAAACTGTGGCTGATGCTAGTGGAGTCGCTTCACAGGTAGCTGCTTTACTATCTTCCGCTAAATTCTCTCAAATAAAAGAAAAAGTTTATGAAATACCTGAAAAGGAAGTTAAATTATCTGAGGACCCGAGAATTGGAGTCCTAATTTGTCATTGTGGAATTAATATCGGGAAGTATATTGAGATCCCTCAGGTTATAGACCATATAAAAAAATTGCCTAATGTAGTTTATTGTGAAGACAATTTATATTCTTGTTCTAGTGATTCTCAAGTAAGAATAAAGGAAGTAATAGAAGAATATAATCTAAATAGATTCATAGTAGCTTCCTGTACACCTCGGACTCACGAAACTTTATTTCAAGAGACTTGTCAAGAAGCAGGATTAAATAAATACCTCTTCGAAATGGCTAATATTCGTGATCAATGTTCTTGGGTTCATATGACAGAAATGGGGCTTGCTACTGATAAAGCTAAAGATCTAATTGAAATGGCCGTTGCTAAATCAAGGTTATTAAGGCCTCAGAAAGAATCAAAATTATCTGTTACTCCAAACGCATTAATCATCGGTGGAGGAGTATCTGGAATGACGGCTGCACTGAATATTGCCAAACAGGGATTTAAAGTTTATCTCGTGGAAAAAGAAAAGATCTTAGGAGGAATATTAAATGATCTATATTTATTGTATCCAACTCAAGAAGACGCCTCAACATTCTTAAAAGAGATAACAGAAAAAATTATGAAAAATGAAAATATTCAAGTCTTTTATGAGGGTAAACTAAAGGATGTTAAGGGATATGTAGGCAATTACGATGTGTCTGTTATTGACTCCAAAAATAAAGTTAATGATCTAAAAGTGGGAATTATTATCGTGGCCACTGGAGGACAAGAATTAAAGCCTAAAGATTCACCTCAATATAACGAGAAAAATAAAAATATTATTACCCAGCTGGAGTTAGAAAAGAAACTAAAAAATAACGACAATTCTTGGCTTGATGAAATAACCCGTGTTGCGATTGTTTTATGCACAAATGCAAGGCAAAAGGAAGGTATTACATATTGTTCAAATATTTGCTGCGCAACAGCTATTAAAAATATGAATATCTTAAGAGAAATTAAGCCAAATCTCGAAATAGTTATTATTTATAGAGACTTTCAAATGGCCAAAAAAGAATTTGAAGAATACTTCTATAATCGAAGAAAAGATGCCATACTTTTGAGATATGATTTTGAAAGCCAGCCAGAAATTACTAAAATAAAAAGTAAGACTGAGAGATATCACATAAGGGTATTTGATACCAATTTGCAAGATAATATTGAATTTGAAACAGATTTAATCATATTATCTCCCCCAATGATTCCCTCAGATAATTTAGAAGAATTAGCAAAGATGCTTAAGGTACCCCTAGATAAAAATGGCTTTTTCTTAGAAGCACACGCAAAGTTGAGGCCTGTAGATTTTGCTACGGATGGGATCTTTTTATGCGGATGTGCTCACTGGCCGAAACATATTCAAGAATCGATTACCCAAGCAAATGGAGCTGCAGGGAGAGCAAGTAGATTTTTAAGTTCAGATGAAATTACCGCTTCAGGCTTGGTAGCAGAAATTAACAATGAATTATGTGTAGGGTGTAAAGTTTGTCTAAAACTTTGTCCCTATAATGCTATATCAAAAAGTGAAGAAGATGAAATAATTATAAATAAGCTCCTTTGTAAAGGATGTGGTGTATGCGGTGCGAGTTGTCCAGAAAGGGCAATTAATATCAACCATTTTACATATGAGCAGCTATTATCAGAAATAATGGTTTTTGGAGGTGAATAAACTATTGGTGTTTAAACCTAAAATTCTTGGTTTTTTATGTAATTGGTGTTCGTATGCCGGAGCAGATCTCGCGGGTGTAAGTAGAATTCAATATTCACCTAATATCAGAATTATAAGGGTTATGTGTAGCGGGAGAGTCGATCCGTTGTTAGTCGCAGAGGCACTTTCTAGAAATATTGATGGTGTTCTCGTATTAGGTTGCCATCCAGGAGATTGTCATTACATAAGCGGGAATTACGAGGCAGAAGTAAAGATAAAACTTTTACAAAAATTGCTTGATTTAATTGGATTTACAGACCGTCTGCAATTAGATTGGGTTTCTGCTTCTGAAGGAAATAGATTTGCGCAATTGGTTAATGAATTTACAGAACATATTAAAAATTTAGGTCCTTCTCCGACTAAAGATAAGAAGTTAAAAAAAGGATTAACTGAAGATTTTAATGCGATTAAATCTGTTCTTAGTGATTCAAGGCTAAGAATTTTAGCAGGAAGAGAGCGTAAAATACTTGAAGTTTATGGGGATGTAATTTCTGAAGAAAAATTTGAAAATATACTCAATAATGCGGTCTATAACGAGTTTATACGCCATAAGATTTTACAAAAAATTACCCAGCAAAGCAAATCAGTTCCAGAAATATCTAAAGAAATACACATTGAAGCGAATAAAGTACTAAGACATATCGTTACGTTGAGACAGAGAGGTTTGGTTGATTTAGACAAAATAAATGAGGAAATACCACTATTTATATCTATTAAGGAGGGAGTCTAATGGATAAAGTCGGATCTGTCTTAGTTATTGGTGGAGGAATTGCTGGTATGCAATCTTCCATAGATTTAGCAGACTCAGGATATAAAGTTT
>CAZRKO010000115.1:0-5689 GCA_964600445.1 uncultured archaeon | reverse complement strand
AAGCGTTTTATTGATTGCGAAATCTAATATTTGATAAGGATAAAAGCGTCCTCCAATGATTATTATGTTTTAACTCCTATTTTTCTATTTCATTTGTGTTGTAATAATAACAAAAATTTTAATTTAACTTTGAATTTAGTAATTCATTATTTCTCTAAAAGTGGAATTGATTAAATTGAGTAAAAAATTAGAACATATACGGTCGATATTGCAGGAACATCATGAAATGTTTAAAAATGCCATACCGCTTATAGCTTCGGAAAACATCACTAGCCTAGCAGTACAAGAAGCGTGTATTTCAGATTTTTCCCATAGGTATGCGGAAGGATGGGTTGGGCAAAGAGTTTACGCAGGTTGTAAATATATTGATAAAATCGAACAAATGTGTATGGATTTAACAAAAGAATACTTTAATTGTTGTTTTGCTGATGTACGGCCCGTATCAGGTGTTATGGCGAATTTAGTATTATATAATGCGTTTACCTCAAGAAACAACGGAAAGATGTGCTGTCTATCCATTCCTAAAGGAGGTCATATATCTCATGCCCCCTATCAAGCATCTTCGGGGCGTTTAATTTATGGCACTGCTGGTACCGTTCGTGGTCTAGATGTCAAGTATCTGGCTTTTGACGAGGAAAATATGAATATTGATCCAGATGGTTCAATAAAAATTATTAGAGAGGTTGAGCCTGAGATGATTTTATTCGGGGCATCGGTTTTTCTATTTCCACATCCAGTGAAAGAACTTAGTGATGTAGCAAAAGAAGTTGGGGCTTCAATTGGGTATGATGCAGCACATGTGGCAGGTTTAATAGGCTCTGGATATTTTCAAGATCCGCTACGGGAGGGTGCTGACGCTATTTCAATGTCATGCCATAAAACACTCCCAGGTCCACAGACAGGGGCAGTTATCACTGATAGAGAGGATTTAATAGAAGATTTACAAAATGCCGCATTTCCTGCACTCTTTTCAAATCACCATTTGCATAATGTGGCCGGATTAGCTGTTGCGCTCGCTGAAATGCTTGAATTTGGTAAAGAATATCATAAAAAAGTCATTGAAAATGCGAAAGCTTTTGCTCAAGCGTTAAATGAGCGGGGGTTTAATGTTTTATGTGAACATCTTGGATTTACGGAAACTCATCAAGTTGTCGTAGATATTGCAGAATTTGAGAAAACTGTAGGTCTAGGGGGGGATATAGAAGTAATTCTGGAGGAAGCAAACATAATAATTAACAGAAATCTTTTACCATGGGATATCCGGGGAGCTAGTGGTCCAGGAAAAAAGAAAGGCACAGCAAAACCCCGTCATTATATGAATCCAGGGGGTTTGCGTCTCGGCACTTCTGAAATCACTCGTTTAGGTATGGGGAAAAGTGAAATGGTAGATATCGCTGAGTTCTTTAAAAAGTTAATAATTGATAAACAAGATCCGAAAAAATTAAAAGAAGATGTTGCAGAGTTTAGAAAGAATTTCAATGAGGTTCAGTATTGCTTTCAAATTCCTAATAAAGCTTATGAATATCTAAAGCTTTTTTAATTTCTTTTAGAATTTTTAAAACTTTTAGTAAAACTTATTTTTTAGTGTGTATTTTAGTAAGTATTCAAATCATCTAAATTTTGAATCTTATGAACCTTGAAGTGTTTGAAAAAAACGATACTAGACTCGTTTTTGTCGTTAGTGGGATTTCAATAGAAATGATAAATGCTATTAGAAGGATAATTCTGTCTCAAATTCCTGTAATGGCAATCGACGAAGTTATTATTTTAAAGAATGATTCACCTCTCTATGATGAAATTGTCGCTCATAGATTAGGTCTAATTCCTTTAAAGACTAATTTAGATATTTATAATTTGCCACGGGACTGTGAGTGTGGAGGATACGGATGCGCCCTATGTCAAGTATCCTTAACCTGTGAAATTACAAATACTACTAATAAACCAATGATTATATATTCAGGCGAATTAAATTCTAATGACCCTGATGTTATTCCAGTGCATAATGAAATTCCAATTTTGAAGATAGAGAAAAATTCTAAAGTAATTATTGAAGCATATGCTATTCTCGGAACTGGAAAAAACCATGCAAAGTTTTCAGCAGTTTCGAATTGTGCATATAGGTTTTATCCAGTAATTGAATTCGATGAATCAAAACTTACTGACATAGAGGAGCTAAACCTTATTGTTAAAATGTGTCCAGAAAAGTTATTTGAATTATCAAATAAGAAGTTAAAATTAAAGGACGATTATTGGAAAACTTGCACTTTATGCAAATCCTGTGAGGAAAATTCCGATGGTAAAATTAAGGTTAGTTGGAAGGATACTACATATATTTTTACCCTTGAAAGCGATGGAGTGCTTCCTTTCGATGTGATAATTAAAAAAGCTTTTGAAATATTTTTAAATAAAATTTCAGAATTTACTGAAAAACTCGAAGAGATTGAAATCTCTTAAAAGATTATAAAAAATTTATTAAATTATAATATATTTAAGGAATTGAAATGTCGCATAAAATTTCCGGACCTTCTGATTATTTTATAAGGAAGCTGATAAGAGATTTATGGAAAACAAAAAGAAGAATATGGAGAAAGGTTTCGAAAAAATTATCAGGTCCACGGAGAAATCGAATTGAAGCTAATTTATACAGAATCAATAAGAAAACAAGTAATAACGATGTTATAGTAGTTCCGGGCAAAATCTTAGGGATAGGAGAATTAGACCATAAGCTTACTATAGCGTGCTTGAATTCTTCAAAATCAGCACAAAAGAAAATTGAAGCTTCTGGAGGCAAACTTATTTCGATTGAAGAATTATTAGAGCAAAACCCTGAGGGGGAAAAAGTAAAAATATTTTACTAAAAATGAATAAATTATCAAAAAGAGCGTTAAATTTATGCTAGAATGTCAATTATTAGATGCTAGAAATAAAATATTAGGTCGCTTTTGCAGTCAAGTTGCCAAAAAAGCTCTCTTGGGGGAACAAATAGTTATAATTAATGCTAAAGATGCCATAATAAGTGGAACAAAAAGCAATATTCATGAAAAGTACTTATCGAAACTTAACATCAGTACTGCTACCAATCCCCGAAGAGGACCGTTTTGGCCAAGAAGACCTGATACTTTTATGAGAAATGTTATTAAAAAGATGCTTCCGAGAAAAAAGTTCCGAGGAAAGGAAGCATTAAAGCGGATTCATATATATATTGAAGATATTCCTGAACGTTTTAGACATAGATATAAGAATTTAACACCAAATGAAATAAATAATGCAGATAAAACACGTCTTTCTTATTATAATAAATTTATCACATTGGAAAATTTATGTCTTAGAATTGGTTGGAAAAAAAGAGAAATCGAGGCGTAATTAAATGTCTGAAAAAGCAAAGCATGTACAGTCATCAGGAAAAAGAAAAACAGCTATAGCTAGAGTTGTTTTAACTTATCCTGCTAAAGGTCAAATAAAGATAAATAATGTTCCCTTAGACTTATATGAACCAGAAATAGCAAGATACAGAATACAAGAGGTCTTAGAGGTTGCCAAGCATCCAAAATTGGAAAAATGTAATATCAAAATACGAGTTAAGGGCGGTGGTACAATGGGACAAACTGATGCAGTAAGAATCGCCATTGCAAAAGCTATAAATAAATTTATCGGGACAAAGACTATAGAACGAACTCTTAGAGAATACGATGAGCATCTTTTGAGTGGAGATTCAAGAAGAACTGAGCCCAAAAAGTTTGGTGGTAAAAAAGCTCGAGCAAGACGCCAAAAATCGTTTCGCTAATAGCTTTGAAACAAGTTTCTTTATCATATTTTTGAAATTTCTTAATTTATTATCTCTATATTTGCACCCAGATTAATTAAATCCTCAATAAAATTGGGATAAGAATCACTTATAATGTCTATATTATGCATTGTTGAGCTATTATTTGAATATACTGCGGCTATAGTACAAGCCATTGCTATTCTATGGTCATCTTCATGATCTATTTCAGATCCATTCAAACTGCTATGATAAATTGTTAGTTTATCTTCTTTATCATCAACTTTAACTCCCATTTTGGTTAATTCCCTAGCCATAACGGAAATTCTATCACATTCTTTAAGACGTAAATTCGATGCGTTGAAGAGTGTCGTTTTTCCCTCAGCAATCGCACCAACAACACATAGTAATGGAAACAAATCTGGAATTTCTTTGCAATCGATATCTACTCCGTGTAAATGGTATTTTGAAATGTTGCCATTAATAATAACTTGATTTTGTTTTTGATTGATTTGAATATTTGCCCCCATTTTTTGTAAAATTTCGATTATTCGTTTATCTCCCTGTGGATTTTGGGTGTTTAAGTTATTAATCTTAACATTAGAATCCTCAAGAGCCAATGCGGCAGCTGCAATAATAAATGCTGCTGATGAGAAATCACCCGGAATTTCATATACTTGTGGCCTATATTTCTGTCCACCTGGTATATAATATTTTCCTTTCTTTTCATTATCAAGTTCTTCTAAAATATTTATGCCAAATGATGACAGGACATCCATAGTAATTTTAATATATGGATGAGAAACTAATGGAGTTGTTAATTCAATTTCAATCCCATCTTTATTATCACATTTTAATAGACTGCTAATAAACAACAATGCCGTAATAAATTGGGAACTAATATCTCCTTGAATTTTAACTGAATCGCATTTATTACTTATTCTCTTAACTTGCATTTGGTCCTTTTCTAAGCTATATTCTGCGCCCAGAGATTTTAAGCTCTCTAACAAAGGACGAATAGGGCGATTTCTTTTTAAAAATTCTCCTGTAAAAGTCAAACCATCCTTAATTAAAAGACTTAATGCACTAAAAATTCTTAAAGACGTTCCCGAGTTTTTACAATCTATAATCTCTTTATAAGAATCAAAGGAATCTCTTTTTTTTTCAACGATATAAGTATTTTTTGATTCTTCTAAAATCTGTACTCCTAATAATTTTAAAATCTCAATAGTTATTTTAACATCTCCGGAAGTTAGTGGATTTTTAATTACTGATACACTGTCAGCAAGACTAGCGGCTATAAAAGCTCTATGAGAATAACTTTTAGAGGGTGAAGCTTTGAGTTCACCATTTAAGCTTTTTGAAGGAGATATTTTTATTGAAGTCATCACATAAATAATAGAAAGATAGAGATTTAATATTAATTGAAGTCTGACATAATTGAAATATAACTTTATTAAGAATCGCATAGAGTATTAATTTAATGGCATATGGGATAAAAAAAATTCGAAAGCGATCACTTCTATTACTAATGCCAATTCTTCTATTAGGCGTCTTCTCATCCCTTTTAATTGTAAATAAAAGTCAGGGTTATTTATATTATGAAAGAATCGAATTTGAATATGATGATACAAAATTTCACGCTAATTTATATCATCCTACTAATAAGATTGATTTTCAAGATAAACATCCATTATTGATATATATTCATGGATTTAGCGGACAGAAAGATAGAGACTTGCGAATTCCTTTAGAATTGACAAAAAGGGGATTCTTTGTTGCATGCGTTGATATGCCCGGTCATGGAGAAAGTGCGAATTCAGATTTGTTAGATATTGATGAAGATGGTGATTTCGTAGCAACTCAAATGTGTTCAAAATTATTAGATAAGATTGAAAATTTAGGCGTTTTTTCTCAAATTGATGA
>CAZRKO010000114.1:0-5694 GCA_964600445.1 uncultured archaeon | reverse complement strand
CCACATTCTGTACAAAAAACATACCTTAAGCGAACTTCTCCTTCATTTAATATCCTTCTGTATGAGATCGAAATGCCACACTCTGGACAAAAAAAAAATTCTTTTTCATGTTTTTTTTTACTACTCACACTATTGAAATAATATCGTTATTTTTAAAGAAAAACAAAATTCTAATAAAAATTAATTTTTATTATTCAGAGTTATTCAGATTTATTTTTTAGGTAATTAAATTTTTGAGATAAAATCTTCTCTTTTATCTCGTCTAAGTTATTCTTTTCAATTTTTGAACTGATATTGGCCATTATTAATTCACCTTCAAATTTAAGATTATAATTCTAAACTGATTTATAATCTTTCTGATTATCTAAATTAACCAATTATAGAGATTCGTTTGATGCACAAATTAAAAATTAGAATTAATGGAACTGAGTTTAAAATAATTTTTTTCTTAGGTCTTCCGCCTCTTTAATCATTCTGTCAATATCAGCTCTTAATTCTTCAGTTTTACTTTTAGTCGGACGAAATTAGATCCAATTATTAAAATATCATACGACACAAATTTAAAAAATAAAAAAAAGAGTTTTAGATTTAAGTTTGTTTTTCCATCAATTTGGCATGCTTCTCTTCGTGCATTTTTAAAACTTTTTCCTGAACTTCTATCAAATAATCTCCTTTTAAGGGATACCAATGGAGAATAAGCGCACCTATTAAAAGAGCAACTCCAGGAAGGAACCCTACTATTATTTTTATCATGAATATAGCAGATTCCGGTTGGTCTACAACAATCTCTCCGCCTCTGGCTGGCAAAAAGCCTGACATCTGCAACAATATGGCAGCTAATGCTATAGCGAGAGATTGAGCAGGTTTGGTTATGAATGCGTTAACACCAAAAAAACTGGCTTCTCTTCTCACTCCAGATTTTGTTTCATCCTCATCAACAATTTGGGCAAAAAGCACATTAGTCAGTACTAATGGACCAGATATGCCAAATCCAGCGAAAAACAAGCATATATATATTAAGGGGTTTGGTATAAAAGGGACTGCGATTAAAAAGCAAGCACTAATAATTAAAAGCGTTTGATTTGCTTTTACTACACCTAATTTTCCTGCTAGCATATTAGCGATTAATGTACCAATTATCAATCCTACAAATAAAGCCAATACTAAATAAAGGGTAGAAACTCGCAGAACATAATCTCCCAAATAGAACATTAGCCCCAAGAGAACCGATTGCATGAAAATACTCATGAAATTGGCACATGCGACTATTAAAAAGGATTTACTTTTAAAAGTGTATTTAAAAGAATCAACAAGACCAAGAGGTTCGTCCACCTGTGTGAATTCTGGACGTTCTTTAAATCTATAAGTGGGAATTATTATAAATATTGTTCCAATAACCCCAACTGCAATTACTCCTATATATAATGGGAGTAGGGATACTTGACCTGCTTTGGGTCGTAAAAGCTCAGGAACGACAAATCCTATGATCACCCCTAAAAGATAAAAAAGACCAGCATACTTTTGAAATTCACCCCTTTCCATGTCAGATTCAGTAAGCTCTGGCAATAAAGCAGAGTACACAAGAAAAATTATAGTATATGCCGTATCGTATATAAGCATCGTAATTAACATCCATAAGAAGATAGAAAAATTATCCAGAGTTAATGGCACAAACCAAACTAAAATAAATCCTATACCAAGTAATGGAGCTGTATACCGCATATAAGGAATTCGTCTGCCCAACTTCTTAGAACTTTTTGAATCAGAAATATAACCAAAGAGAGGGTCATTTATAGCATTCCATATGGCATATATCCCAGCCGCAAGAGCAATAAAAAACGCTCCCAAACCTAAATAAACTTGGTAAAAATAAAGAAGTAATGCGGCATAGATTCCAGATATTATCGCTCCACCGAAGCTCGCCAATGACCAAATAAGTTTATCAGCAATTGTATATGTTGGTATAATACTTTTCTCAGACATAACATCACTTTTTTTTTTTATTAAATTATTTAAATATGCTAAATTCTAATTGTTATAATTGTTATTTCTCAAATTTTTATATAAAACTTGCTATTCTTTATAAGGTATATATTTTGTATTAATTGATGGAAATGCAATCCCATAGATTAAAAAATATTTAAAAAAAATGTTTAGGGCATATTGAATAAAAAAATTATTGTTCTTTTTTTCTCTTCTTTAACCTATTCATTGCTTTTCTTTCCAAGAGTTTAGAATAGGTTTCCCATTTATCTGGTTCCCCCGATTTTTTTTCATTGATTACAAATCGGCAAAAATCTTTTCCTGCCGGAATAGTTTGGGTGAATTCTACCTGGTAATCCTTACTAAAAGGATTTAATTCCCTAAACGCGTCCATAATTCCTTGTACCAAATACCGCTGTACTCTACAATCAAAAGCGCGATAGACATTCTGTAATGGGCACCATAAAATATTAAATGAGCATTGATCTTCGCTATCGATGGTAGGTTCTTCGATGGATGTCCATGCTTGAGTATTAATAATGGTAGCTATAAAGCTAATTAATTCTATAGGCGAAATATCTTCTGGTAATTCCATATCTTTAACAATCTGCTTCCCGACATCATACCCTGTTTTAATCAATGCATTATTTACAGCTTTTTGTCCTTCTACCCCGAAGGTGGCTTCATTTTCTTTCAAAATATTAATTACTGCCATTGACATGAACAACCCAAATTGCAATAATGCTGTGGGGTCAAAATCATCACGCCCTAGCACATCCAACCTGAATCTGTCAAGTGCTTCCTTAAATGGTTCTCCAAGTCTGGTTTTTTTCCAATTTGGCTCTTTCCGATCCGCACCTTTTAATATTCCCTTTTTTATCAATTTATATCATCTCTCATAAGGTTACTTCTTGTTGTTTAATTAATTGATATCACCTATGAAAAATTAAATCTTTTGATATTAATTTTCATTATGAGTCTTTAAAAGAATTTATCCAAAAAGCTAATCTTAATTTAGTCTTTAATAAGTTAGTTATACGACTTTTCTAAATTTAGATTTTTAATAATGTAAATTATCTATTCCTAATAATTTTCATAAGATGTCTTAATTTATTTCCAATTTCTTTTTTATTCATGGTTGTATATTTAATCTCATTCTCAATATAGACAATATCTTTAGCAATGGAGAGTATTGCCTGGTTTGAAAGTGAATTTTGAGTAACAATCCTAATAGACGAGGAGCTAGCATTGGTTTTTAACTTTTCAAGTTCACTTCTAAGTTTAACATTTTCTACCCTAATATATCCCATTCTATCTTTTAATTCTCTATATTTTCTTTCCAGTTCCTTTATTTGAAACTTTAATAACGGATCTCCGCTTTTATTAGATTTTTTAGATAGTTTTTCTTCTATTTCCATAATTGTATCTTCGAGATATTCTATTCTATCGAGATGATTAGACACTTCTTTCTTCTTTAATTCTAATTCTGACTTTAACTCTTCGATTTTTTTATTTTGGAAATCTTCCGCCATAGTTATTACTCTTAAATATTCCTTAATTTTACTTGTTCTCATATCAATTAATCTTTATAGATTAATAAAACTAATATGAAAAAGAACAAATTAAATTATAATAAATTTGGATATTAACATCTATTTTCTAAAATTTTTTGATGCAACTCCTCAAAAGTCTTTTCAGGGAGTTTATTTTTCAAATCATCCCGGACTACTATTTTAATTGCATCATTTGGGCATTTAGACACACAAACCCCACAACCAATACACCAATCTTTTTCTACTTGTGCGAAGTTATCTACTAAATGAACAGCATCAGCAGGACAGATATCAATGCAATTACCACAACCTACACAATCGTCTTCGATAGTTTTGCGGATAAAATAAGTGGCAATTATCTCATCTCTAGGGATTTTTCTACGCTTGATACGTCCTAAATTCCAACAGCTACATCCACAACAGTTACAATTCTGTAGTACATTATCGATAGAATTATCTGCAAAATGAACCAATCCTGCTTCAGAAGCCTGTTTACTAATTTTCATGGCCTCCTCTCTAGTAATTTCTCTCGCAAATCCCTTTTCAATTATATATTCTGCTAATTCATTAAATTTCATGCATACTTCTAAGGGATGTCCACAATCTCTCCCTATCAATTTTCCCGTTACCCTACATGAGCAATTCGCAACGGCTATAACTTTTGCGTTTTTAATTATATTGTTCATTACTTGATAAGGCAATACCGATTGGATATCCAGTTCAATAGTCTCATCAACCGGGAGAAATCGATAAGGAATTGGTGAAGGACAGAACACTTCTTTAGTTACTTCAGTATTAAAATATCTAAGAACGTGTCTTGCCATACTTTCTGAATGAGGAGTGATCTCATTTCTCCAGAAGAAGGTTTGTGGAAATCCATAACCAGGCTGGTTGATTGCATATCTTATCTCTCCATCTTTTTCACTTTTACATGAATAAATTAAACCTCTTGCTGAGAGATTTGCAAGAATTTTTTCTAATTCATCTAATGAAATATCTACGTTTTTTGAAATTTCACTAATCTTAACACCCTGTAATGGTATAACCTTATTAGGTAATGCTAAGACGACTTTAGCTTCCTCTGGATTAAAATTTTCCTTTAAAATTTGAAGTAGTGCTTCTCTAGGAGAATAACTCATCGATAATTGAGACAAATGACTCATTAATTGCTCATATGCATCTTGATCTTTCATTTTAGAAACCGACTAAATATTTTTGTACCTTAACTTGAATTAATTATAAATACTTTTTAAACCCTTTATTTTTTTTTTCATTTTAATTATCAGGTCCATTTTAATTAAATTAAGAAGATTTAAATTAAATAATTAAGATTAGAGTTTTAAAGAAAATTTTAAAGGAGTTAGTACCATGAGTGAAATAACAGAAGCGAAAACATCCTTAAAGAAAATAATTACTACAATCGAAGAAATAACCGGGATAAATTCCGATTCAGTACCAAAACTAACGGAGCATCCTACGAATTTATTAAACTTGATAGATCAGTTTGAAAATGAAAAAAACAATAATATTAAAACCATTGAATCAAATGACGATGAGTTAAATTCCCTTAAAAATAAAATTTCGCAGAATAACAGAGATATCATAAAATTTGATGAGGAAAATAGTCAATTATCCAAACAACGCCAAGAATTGTTGGACAAGATTCAAAAAGTTCAAAATGAATTGAATGAGACGCAGGAGAAAATTAAGGCAAAAAAAGAAGAATTAGAAAACCGCAGCCAACGATTGGCGGAATTAAAAGACAGAATTCAAGAATTATCAACCCTTCAGGATGATTTCGATGAAAAAATGAAACAAATTGAAGAGCAGTTAAAAGCTGACTTTGAGAAGAAAGAAAAATTCGCAAACTCTTATATAAATAGAGTTGCCGCAATGAAAGCGTTAATAAAATCTAAATATATTTCTTCTCAGCTTCTACAATTTATTATGTCTTTACAGCCTGACACGACTTTAGAACTGAGAAATATTCTTTTGGCAATTGATATGAAAGAGGCTACTGCTAAAAAGATTTTGAAGAAAATAATTGAACAGAATGGCCCTGTCGAATATGATGAGGCAGCCGGGACAGTAACATTAAAGGGGGAGATTGATATCTTATGAGCGCAAGAGATACTAATTGAGCAAGGCATCTATGAAG
>CAZRKO010000113.1:0-5696 GCA_964600445.1 uncultured archaeon | reverse complement strand
TATGAGTTTTTAAATAGGATTTTTGGAGCAGAAAGAGTGGAAAAAGAATTCTCTGATACTTTATCTAGCACGGGTGTGGTAAAAGTAGTACACGTGAAACTTGGCAATGTAATTTTACAATTTATAGAACCTTCAAGCGAAAAGCTTCAGACTCTATGGTCAGAACATTTGGAAAAAAAAGGACCTGGAGTGCATAACTTAACTTTTATAGTCAAGGACGTAAGAGCAGCAGCAAGAGCATTCAAACAAGAAGGAGTTAAGACTCTCATTAAATTTCCTGTTGCTTGGGATCAATTCATAGATCCTGAGGATCTTCGTGAAAAAACATCTCCTGTTCACATGATAGGAGGAGAAGAGATAGTTGGATTCAGATTCGAGTTAGCAGAAAGCCCGTATAAAGAGGATAAGATTCCTGAGGAATATAAAATTTAATATTATATTTTTTTTTTAATTTTATAGAAGGATTACTACTAATTTATCTTTAAAAAAAAGAAATAATAGAAAATTATTTAATCTCGTTTTACAACATATCCTGCTTTTTCTCTGTCATACGCAGTTTCTGTTATACCGCGTTCTTTAAGAAAACGCTTCATTACCCTATGAACTTCACTTTTAGGTAGTTTTTCTACAAAATCAACATATCGTGGTATCATAAAGTATGCCATCTTACCTTGACAAAAATCTAAAAGCTCTTCTGGGGTCATAGTTTTACCCGGTTGTAAGACAACAGCAACCATTACCTCATCTTCACCCAACTCTGATTTAACTCCATAAGCGGCTGATTCTAAAACCTTGTTGTGCAAATTGATTACTCTTTCAATACTATAGGGTGCGATATTTTCGCCACGTCTTCTGATGGATTCTTTTTTTCTATCCACGAAAAAGAACCATCCATCCTTATCTTTCGTTGCAAGGTCTCCAGTATGAAACCATTTTTGTCCATCTTTACCCTCTAATATTAAACTCTTTGAAGCTTCCTCATCTTTATAATATTTAACCGTTCTTTGTTTAATTTCCGTATCCCTAACTAAAAATACTAATTCTCCCACTTTATCAGGCTCAGTGAAAATAGTTCCATCATCATCCATGATTTCTCCAACCATTCCAGGTAAAGGTTGTCCCATAGTTCCCGGTGGAATATCTTCCTCCCCACGAGTTGTGAGCATGAATCCTCCTCCATCAGTAGCCCCATAACCTTCCGATAATTTTACGCCAAATCTCTCTTGAAATGCTACCCACAGTTCTTTTGGGCATGCTGCGGAATTTATCTGCCTTACACTATGATCCTTATCATTTGGTCTTTCTGGCTGTTTCATTAAAATAGGAATCATAGCTCCTAAAGCGTTATGCGTAGTTACTCCATATTTACGGCATATATTCCAGTGTCGGCTGGCGCTAAATCTTTTAGCTAAAATTAAGGGTCGTTCCGAAAAAAAAGCTGGTAAACTTGTTAAAAATAATGCATTTGAATGCAATAAGGGTAGACATGTAAATAGAATATCATCCGATCCAGCCATCATACCAATCAAGCTCATGAGCGTTTGGATGCTCAGACCACCTATCAATCTTCCTTGCCAAAACATTACTGCTTTAGGAAGACCTGTTGTACCGGCCGTATACATGAGCATTACCATGTCTTTAGTACTAATTTCCATTTCGATTTCATCATCTGGAGCTCGCATTACTTCTTGAAGAGATTCAATTCCTTCCGGCAATTTAAAATCATCCGGAGCTTCATTCGTATCAACAATAATATTTCTAACTTTGGGCAATCGATCTTTAACTTCTAAAACAGCACCTAAAAGTGACCAATGAACAATAACCGCCGAAGCGTCAGAGTGATCAATAATATACTGCAAACCATCGCCTCTTAGGGCTATGTTTACCATAACAGAATACATACCTGCTTTGAAAGTCGCAAAAACCGTTAATAAGAATTCAGGAGAGTTTATCTCCATCAGGGCTATGCCCTCACCTTTCTTTAATCCTAATTTAAGAAGACCGTTTCCTAAACGATTTGATAATAAATGCATGTCTTTATAGGTATATTTCTCATCAATTCCTTTATCAAAATCCCTAATGTACGTCATGTACACTTTATCTGGGACTGTTTCTGCCTTGTGTTTAATAATATCCCTTAATAGGGTTCTTCTTGAAATTCTAAATTTTTTAGTTGTTGACATTTTAGCTCATTTTAAATTATTTTTCTTTCTTAATTCTGATGTTTTTAACTTTTTTTTTATCTTTTATTTGTAAAAATAAGTTCTATAAATTATTTAAAATATTTTGAAAAAAAATTTTATTTTAATCTTCTAGCAAAAGTTTGGGCATCATTCATGGCTTCTGCAATATCTCGAGGTCTTTTACAATCCCCTATAAGTTGAATTTTTGGCGCAACTCCTTCAAATTGTTTTTTTAACTTTTTAGCTTTTGTAATTCGGGATCCACAATATACTAAAGTATCCGCTTCGATAAATTGTTCATTTTTATGTTCATCAAGAAACTTAATACCTTTATCTGTGACATCCAATAGTTTCGCTTTAGTATAAATCGGGATGTTGTTATCTCTCAAATATTCAAGTATCCATAATCGCCTTCCTGTTGCCATTAACATTTCAGTCGCCACAGTAGTGTTTGACCCCATTAATGCTTTAACATTGTATCCTTGTTCTGCTAATGTTATTGCGGTTTCCGGTCCCCCTTTCCAATATGCCCCCAAGCCCCAAACTACGACATCTTTCCCAATTGGCTTGTTTTTCAAAATTGCTTCATCTTGTGTTACTATATTTGGTGTTCCTTCCAATTTTTTTGGGATAGTTGCTTCAGTACCGGTTGCTAAGACTAATATATCTGGTTTTAAATCAGAAATTTGTCCACCTGTTAACTCTTTATTGAGATGTATGGGCACTTCTAATTTCTTTAATTGAGTCTCTAAATAATTCACAATGTTCATGAATTCTTCTTTTTTATACTCCATTGCTAAAAGAGGGATTAATCCTCCCACTTTATCTGATTTTTCAAATATTTCTACTTCATGACCCCGCAGTTTTGCTACTCTTGCGGCTTCCATTCCTGCAACCCCAGCTCCCAACACCACAATTTTTTTTAAATCAGCTGAAGGGGTGAGGTCGGTATAATTTTGACCGCTATACGCATCATAGACGCACGTACTCACACATTTTTGTAAACATCCCATGCAATATTTAATATCATCAAGTTGTCCATTAAAGTATTTATAAGGTGTATCAGCATCGCAAATTAATTGCCGACCCATATAAATGATATCTGCCTTACCTTGCTGTATAAATTCGTCTGCCATTTTCGGATCAACAATTCTTCCAACACCGATAACCGGAACATTCGCTACCTTTTTTATTTCTTCTGCTAAATGAATAAAGCCGCCATGTTCAACATAAGTTGGAATTTGAATTCCCTTTGGATTCCGAATCATGTTACCTTGACTTACATCAATACAATCTACTCCCGCATTTTCGATTATTTTCACTATTTTTTTTGACTCTTCCATTTTAAGTCCATCGGGTAGTAACTCATCTACTGATAATCGAACCATAAGTGGGGGTTTATCACCAATACTTTTTCTAATTTTTTCCATTGTTTCCAGTAAAAAGGTACACCTGTTTTCTGTAGAACCACCGTATTTATCGTTCCTTACATTAGAATAAGGCGCCAAAAAGGCAGAATGTAGTGTAGCATGGGCAGAATGGATCTCGATAAAATCAAATCCCGCTTGAATTGCTCTTTTTGCGCCTGCTGCAAATAAATCTTCTACTCGAATAATATCTTCCATAGACATTTCTTTACATATGGCCCCAGTTTGTTTTAAAGTACCTGGCCATGATGAAACCATTGTTTCATAAGCCGAAGTTAGATGTAATAAATCCACGGATGATGGACCTCTCGCTTCTATTTTAAAACCAAAGATTGAAGCAAGAACAAAACCTATCAAACCACCATCAGCTAATTGTATCCCAATTTTCGCCCCATACTTATGCACTGCATCAGTCACTTTCTTATATGCTGGAATATTGTCATCTTTTCCAATATTCGCCGTGACATTTTGCGCACTAAAAATTACGGGTTCCACAGAAACTGCTTCATATGTAATTAATCCCGCACCTCCACGAGCCTTTGTTTCATAAACATTATAACTCTTTTCAGTGGGACATCCATTAGCATCTGAGGACATTGAAAGCATGGGGGGAAAGGCTAATCTGTTTTTTACTTCCATCCCTCTAATAGTTATAGGATCACTTAATTTTGGCATTTTTGAACTTCACATTTATTTTTAATTTCTAATATTTTATATAAAAAAATAGAAAAAAAAGAATTTTTTATGGTAATGCTTGATCTAATAATTCCATCAGATCAACCATTTTAAGATTGGAGTTTGAAGCCGTGATAGCATCATATAAGTTTCGATAACAGAAAGGACAAATACTTACCAATATTTCCGCTCCTGTTTCATCAGCCTCCTCAATCCGAGCTTTAGAAATTGCTAAAGCTAATTCAGGAAAACCTTTTTTTACCCCTCCGCCAGCTCCACAACATTTCGCATTTTGCTTTATCGTTTTCATTTCGATTATATCTGCCATTTTACTCAAAAGTTCTCTTGGTTCCTCATAAAGAGGATTAACTCCTTCTTTCATCCCAGAGTTTCTTCCCGTATGGCAAGGATCATGGTAGGTTGCTTTAAGTCCTAAATGTTTTAGTTCTATGTTTTTCTCATTTATTATATTTCGTACTAATTCAATTGTATGAAGTACTTCTATACCTAAGTCTTCCAGATAATCTGTATAGTCAGTTTTCAATGTTCTATAACAACCAGCACAACTTGTTATTATCTTCTTTACACCGCTCTTTTTGAATAATTCGTAATTTTTTGTCGCAACTGCATTAAATGCAGTAAGATCTCCAGTCCTCTTCCCAACACTTCCACAACATACTTCCTGTTCTCCAAATACAGAAAAATCAACACCTAATTTTTTGAGGACTTTTGCTGTATTTATTGCCACAGTCTCAATCTCTGGGGTTAAAGCTGCAGTACACCCTACAAAATATAGATGCTCCGCTGTCTCAGAGTTGGCATCCTTTATTTTGAAATCGAGTTTATCGATCCATGTTGCTTTTTCTTTATTATCTCGCTGATATGGATTTAATAACTCCATCATTGCTTTATTCATTGGTATATGTGCTTCTAAACCACAACCAACATCTACTAATTCAGCCCTTAAGGCTTCATAAATCGCGGCATTATCCATTTCATATGCACAGGTCTCCGCACACGCATTGCATGTTGGACATTGATAAATTACTTCGCCCATATCTTTACTTAGTTCTAGCTTCCCTTGCCAGAGAGAACGTATAATTTGCATTTTTCCCCTTCCAAAGAAAGCTTCAAAACCAGACGTATTTTCTCTTGCAACACACACCCCCCACTTAGGAGGAATTTCAGTATAATCGGTAGCTTCTCTACAATCTCCGCAGCCTATACACTGTAAGATTATATTTCCTAGCTTGGCAAAATGTTTATATTTTTCTTTTGGATCTAATTCGGTAATTTTTTACCACCTATTTTTGTTCTTTACTAATATATTATAAAATATCATTTTCATTACTATTTTTTTAAAAAAAATTATTCATTATTCCTCATCTTTAACTAAATACTTTGTATAGTC
>CAZRKO010000112.1:0-5716 GCA_964600445.1 uncultured archaeon | reverse complement strand
GCAGAGTTGATTATCGTGAGTTCAAAATTCTCAGAGATTTTCTCTGAGGGGGAAACTCTCACCTCTGGCTCCATAAATTATTTACCTTATTCTTAAAACACTAATTAGAAAAGAGTTTATTTTTGTTTTTCCCATTTTTTAAGATACATAACTTCGGAAAGTGTTGAACCTCGCTTGATTTCTTCTCGAATTCGATTTTCTCTTTCCATAACATCGATTCCTCTGTTAGCCATTTCTTGTGCTTTTTCTTTAGGAATAACCACGACGCCAGAATCATCTCCAACAATCCAATCTCCAGGATTTACTCGTTGACCGGCGCACAATATACTTACGTTAGTTTCCCCCAAGCCTCTTGGCTCCCCGGCTGTTGGAGTAAAATATCGAGCAAAAACGGGGAATTTTATTTTTCTTATGTCATCAATATCTCTTACCGCACCATCTATTATAACTCCTTCAATACCTTTAACCTTGCAGCTCCAAGATGCTAATTCACCCCACACCGCATCTTTTCCCTCACAAGCGTCAATTACAATAATATCACCTTTACTTGCTTCTTCAATCGCTTCCACTGGCTTACTCCAATCTCCATTATAAGCTCTAACTGTATATGCAGGACCTGAAAATTTCAATGGATGATCTTCTGTTCCAATCCAAACAGGCTTTAAACTTTTCATTTCACCTGCTCGATGCATAGCATCAGATATATTAGGAGTAGATACTTTCATTAGCGCTTCTCGAATATGGGATTCATCATATTTCTTAAATAATTCAGTTTCTATAGGTTTTGCGGATCTTATTGCATCTTTTATTTTTCTCGCCGAATCTTCAGGACTTTGTGATTTATAAAGTGCACCTCCTACAATTATCACATCAACGCCAATTTCTTTTGCCATTGCCGCCGTTTCACTATTTATCCCACCCGCAATTGCTAACCAAGTTGTAGGTTTTAATTTTTCTTTTAATTTTTTGGCTACCTCGAGTGTTTTTTCCCCCCCATATATTACCTGCTGATCTACCCCAACGTGCGAGCATATCATATTTACCCCTAATTCTTCCAATTCTAATGCTCTTTCTACTAATCTTTCGGGGGGTATATCAATGGTATCACACCCCAACAAAACACCATATTTTTTAGCGGCTTCAACAGCTTCCGTCACAGAAGCATTATCACTCCCACCAAGCATTAATACTATGTTAGCACCGGATTTTGCAGCAATTTCAATTTCCACCGAACCACCATCAACAGTCTTCATGTCCGCAACTAATACTCTATTCGGAAATTTTTTATGTAAAGCTCTTAAAATATCCATACCTTCAGATTTAATTAACGGTGTACCCGCTTCTATCCAATCTATACCTCCATTGACAGCTTCTTCAGCAATTTGTAAAGCCCTATGTTTATTTATTAAATCCAGTGCAATTTGAAGATAAGGCTCATCTCTTTTTTTTAGCAAGAATATCACTTTTTTTAATTAGGATTATTAAACTACGCTAAGAATAATTTATTAGCTAAAATAAAATTTCTCTACATTAAAGATTTTTTATTTTCTTTCAAATTCATAATTTTTTATAATTTTTACGTTAAGGGTATCTTAAAAGATAGAATTTTTATTAAGTAGAATTTAAATTACTAAAACCTATTAGATAGTTGCTTACTGTTATCTTTATCAAATAAATATTAAACGGTAAAAATAAAAATATATATTTATATTAATAGTTGTGACATATATAGAATTAATTTTATGAAATAAAATTTATATAGTGGACATTTAATGGCTGATGAATACGATTATCTATTTAAATGTATTGTCGTTGGGGATGGCGGTGTTGGAAAAACTGCTTTAACAATCCGGTTCAGTAAGGGTTTTTTCACGGAAGATTATAAGATGACAATCGGTGTAGATTTTCACGTTAAGACAATATCAATAGATACAGAAGAAGAAGGACCAATAAAAGTTAAGTTGCAAATCTGGGATACTGGAGGTCAAGAACGTTTTAGTTCAATTAGACCAATGTATTACAGAGGCTCATTGGGGGGTTTATTAATATTTGATCTGACATCCTATGAAAGTTTTGAGCATCTACCACAATGGATTGAGGAAGTTAGGTCAAATTTAAAATCAGAAATCCCATTACTTCTTGTTGGTAATAAAAGTGATTTGATTAATGAACGGGCCTTATCAAATGAAGAAATCAAAAATTTTACTCAAAAATTTAATCTTTATTATATGGAAACTTCTGCCAAAACTGGAGAGGGAGTAGGTGATTGCTTTTATATTCTAGCTTGTTTAATGGTAGGATCGGGAATTCCTGATCAACTGATTTCACAAGGAATAGTATATAATCCAGGTCAAACTATTTCCGAACTATCTATAACACCCACCAAACCAATTTCGGAAATTAAACCTGAAGTGAATATAACTACACCAGTTCTGGAACCCAAACCAGAAACTCAATTTGCCGCACCACCCGTTCCGGAACCAGCAAAAATATTTGAGCCCGAACCCGAGATTGATTTTGCCGCACCACCCGTTCCAGAACCATTTAGAGAAATTGAACCCTCACCTACAGCCGAACCTTCTGTTAAAGACACAGCGGAATTTGAATTTAAAACTCCAGAACAAATATTATCTGAAGAAGTTCAAAAGGAAGAGCCAAAGCCTCCTTTTACTATGACATCTAAAGTTTCAGTGTCATCAGAAACACCAGCTTATAAACCCAAAGCAATCCCTTTTACTTCAAATATCCCAGTTCCGGCACCTGCACCAGAAGAATTTAAAACCTCTGAACCTATATCTGAATCACTTGTAGATTATATGCCTCAAACTATTATATCTAAAAAAGAAATAAAAAAAATAGAGAAACAGAGAAAAAAGGAAGAAAAAGAGAAAATACTTCAAGAGAAAAGAGATAAAGCAGTTAAGCTTAAAGAGGAAATGCAAAAAGTAGGGAAGAAAGATAAAATTCCGGAGATAGAAGCTGAAACTCAACCATTTATCGCATTCCAAACTTCTCCTCAAGAAAAACAAGAAACATTTGTGCCATTTCAAGCAGCTCAACCAGAAGAAAAAAAAGAATCTGATGTGCCAAACCTATTTCAAACTTTAAGTCAAAAAACTGAACAACCTACGCCTACTCAAGGTGCTTCTTTTATCCCATTTGGAGAAAAAGCTACTTCTGATAAGCAAGAACCATCAAGTCTTAGGATCATACCTAATGTAGCGGATTTTGATAAAGACTTAAATCAAGCTCCAAGCACTCCAAGTGAACGAAAAGATATTATAATATGTTCATACTGCGGAGCAATGCTTTCTTCGGATTATGCATTCTGCAATAAATGTGGTGCTAAATTTCAATAATATTTAATAAATTAACTTTCTATTTCTTTTGCAAAAAGATTTTATAAAATATTAAGGAAAAATAGTCTTATAAATAAATAAAAATGTAAACTTACTAAACATCTTTACCACATAAGGGACATTTACTCCACATTTTCTTTATTTTTGAATTACAATGAGGGCATAATTTTAAATTTGGATCAACTTGCGTCTGTGGTTTTCCGAAAATAGTCGTAGTATTGTTAGTACCAGGTTTTATATCGTAAACAGTCTTTAAATCCTTATTATAATCTTGAGGAGGTATATGCGAATCTGTTATATTATCTCTTATTAATTTAGACTCCGATTCTGGTGGTTCTATTTCATTTTCTTCAATTGAGGAGCCAACTTTATAATAAAAATATTTTCCATTATTATTTTCAATGAATGTTTCTCCTTTTTCCAAACTAACTTCAATATAATACATTATGACTGAACCAATAGGCACTTCAGCAATCTCAGCTATGAAATAATCCATTTTCACATCCATTCTTATCTGATACCAACTCTGCCCTTGATTTGCGCTAAACATCAATTTAACGATATTAATCGCTTCAGTGAAATCTTCTTCGGTGATTTTTACTACAATTTTTATATTTTTTTTAAGATTTTCACTGGCATCTTGTATTTCTTTCGCTTCATCCCATGCGGTTCCACAGTTAGGACAATTAGTAAACCAGTTTGGGTATTCAGAACTGCAGTTATCACATTGTTTTGTATAATATCTAGCTGTTTTTATCCCGAGTTTAGGTTTTTTTTCTTTTACCATTCTCTAATTCAAATTTTTTGAAATGATTATCCCAAATAAATATATATATTTTTACTAAATATTAAATTAATTTTCCTTATTTATGTTATTATAATAGGATATTCAAAATGAAAAAACTAAATTCAGAGGAAGTAAAAGCTCTTTTAGCAGCGATTGATGACTTAATTGATATCAAATTATTAATTAGAGAAATAGTTCCAAATTACAATTTAAATGAAAAAACATACATAAGTTTCATCACAAAATTAGAATCTCTCCACCATAAGCTCAAGCCGATCTTTTCTGAATACTTAAGTGACGAAGATATGATGTCAATAGAAACCTCTGAAGATGTAAAAAACATTATTTTAGATCAGGCAAAAAATAATATGATTGTATTAATTTCAGCTAATTCCTCAAAAAAAAAGTTAAAGAATTTAGGCGTAGATCCCCGTAATGTAATTGTTTCGGGGGGACCTTTATTTATAGAAGATTATAAGGTTATTAATCCTAATTTATCTGAAAAAGCATTAGAAAATATCAAAAAAAAATGTGACCGTCTTATAACACAGCTAGAAAATGAAGATTGGGGTAAAAATAATCTAATTTTTATTTATGAAAAAAAAAATCCTACGGACTTATTGATATTAAACAAATTAGATAGGATTTCAAACATAATTGGTAAAAATTTGAAAACCTTTGGTTTAGATTCATGGAAAAATTTGGAGAATTAAAAAAACCGTATTAGATTTTTACTTTTTTTACAATATCCTCCAAATCTTTGGCAAAATTTAATAAGTGTGTTTTAGTTATATGTGGCATAATAACAACTCTCATTAAATTAAATTCAATGAATTTGCCAAGCATCCACTTTCTTTTTCGAAGTTCCTCGTCTAAATCATTTATATTTTCTCCACTTGCAGTAGTAATACCCACAATATTCATTTCAGGATCTGCCGCAAGCTTAATTCCATCAATCTTAGATATTAATTTTACTAAATATTGTGTATTATCCATACACTTATTTACTATTTTAGCAAAACCTTCTATTCCCAAATACTTAAGGATCGCCCAAAAAGCAATTACTTGCCCCCCAGGTCTAGTTCCGACAAAATGGAGATGTTTAAAATTTCCTCCTGCTAAATATGGGATATCGAAACCGGTCTTATTTAAAACAGAAGGATCTCTTAAAAAAAAACCTCCTGTTGGTATTGGTCCGAGACCCATTTTATGAGGATCTGCTGTAATAGAATTCACTTGTTTTACACGGAAATCCCAAGGAGGCACATTATAATTCAATTCATTTAAAAATGGTAGAACAAAACCCCCAAAAGCAGCATCAACATGAAAAAAAATGTCTTTTCCTTCAATAATTCTGCCAATTTCTTCTATAGGATCAACAACGCCTAATGACGTTGTTCCTGCAATCCCTAACACACCACAAGTATTATTATTTAGAAGAGATTCGAGATGATATAGATCTAATTTATAATTTTTGTCCAAATTTGCCTTTCGAAGCTTTATACCCTCAAACATAATATCCTCCCCTTTATCAAAAGACGCGTGAGCAGAACGGGGTACTATAAATTCA
>CAZRKO010000111.1:0-5731 GCA_964600445.1 uncultured archaeon | reverse complement strand
TCGTGGCGAGTTTTGCTTCTTCAGGAGTAAAGAGATGTTTTAGTACACGGATGTCAGAACCTGATTCTGTAGCCGGAAAACCAATGGCAAATGTATCGAGGTGCTGCTGCAATTCTCGATATTCGCCTAATGTTTCTTCTAACATTTTTAAATCACATTTTTGTAGAATTTGAATTTCTACTAAAGTAGTTTAAGTTCCTTTCTCTATTAAAGATTTTACCATGGAAAAAAAAAGTTTTAAATAAAATAAAAAAGAATAGCTATTAAAATTTTAGATTACTTTTACTTTCCTTTAATTTTCATTTTCGCTTCTAAGATCTTCTCGAACATTTGTTCTTCATTTTCAGGTGGTTCTCCTACTTTATCTCTTTTAACTAATTTTATAGCTTCTTCTGTCGCTCGTATTACCACCAATATCTCTTAATTATAATTATTAAGATTATTAGCATATTTAATTATTATTACTTAAACAGATTATTAATTTCTGTAGTAAATTTTTAACCGATAAAAATTGCTTTTTCTATTTTTAAGTTTTTTACTTCTGAGTCCTTACTTTTCCAGTAGTAAATAAGTAATGAAAAGGTATATGCAAAATAAAGTAATAAATCCGTATTATATGAATGAAAAGAATAAAAATAAGATTTATAATTCCTTTTTTCGTCATAATAAAAACTGAGAAAATCCTATTATATAGGTTTTTTCCGTTTTCCGTATTACTTAATACGTTTTCTTTCCCAAATAGTTTAAATATGAGAAAAATCTTACTAAAATTAGTAATAAAAACAAAAAAAAATAACAAAAAAAATAATAAAAATTGGATGTGATAAAAAAAATGGAAATTTTGTTTCAAAAACTTAAAGAACAAGGGATAAACGACGAACAACGTACAAAAATTTATTCTTATGCAACTAAAGTGACTAAAAATACTTTAGATGAGGTATGTCCCTTTTTATTGAGGATTGCGTTGGAATCAGAAAAAGGACCATTAAAAAACACTTTGGGCCAAGTCATCTTTCATTTACAAAAAAATGACCGAATTAATACTGTTATTGGCCTTCAAAAATTAGTTGATGCCTGTTTAATTGTTAATCCTGAGGAAATGTTTAACATTCTTCAAACTTCTGATGATGATGCTAAAAATTTAGCAGAAAATATTAAATCAGTTTTGTAATAAATCCTTTTTCTAACTTTTTTATTTATTGACTTTAGGAAAGGCAAAATCAATAATGATCCAAATAGGAAAGTAAAAATTATTTCTTTATTTATTCAATATAACCTAATAATTATCAATATGAATTGGCTTAAATTTTGTTTGCCCGTAACTTTAAATCTGAGATCAATAAAATAGAAGATGTTTTTCAAATTCAAATAACCGTACCTTGGGCTGTCAAGTATGTGAGCGTGTATATATTTAAGGTTGATGATTCATACGTGCTGTTTGATGCTGGTTTAGATATGGGTAATTGGCCTAAACTCTTTTTTTCGGCTCTCAATGAAATAGGTATATCTATGAAAGAAATTGACTATTGTTTTATTTCACATGAGCATACGGATCATACTGGTTTAATGCGGAAGTTTAAACGTCTTAATCCAAATATTCAAATAATGATGTCAGAGGCGGCTCATGAGACCCTTAAATGGGAAACTAACCCTGAAAATTACGAGGAATTGGTGAAAGGTGCGAAAGAGATAGCCCAACAAGTAATTAAATATGGAATAGATGAAAACCAAGGAAAAAGATTGGTAGAATGGTTTACAATGTGGCCGAAACTTAGGAAATATCATGAGCCAGATAAAACTTTACTTGACGGGGATGAGATTTCTTTTAAAACCAATAAATTAAAAGTAATCTGGACTCCTGGACATGCTTTAGGGCATATATGCGTTTTTAATCATAAGAAACGCTATTTATTTTCAGGAGATCATATCCTTTCGAGAATAACGCCTCATATTGGGAATTTTCTTGTAAACCCAGAGCTTAATGAGAAATACGACTTTGATGATATTTTAAAACACTATTTAAATTCCTTAAATAGAATTGATGAATTAAATTCAAAAATAATTTTTCCAGCACATCAAGATATTATATATAATCCTCATGAACGCATACAGGAAATTATCGCACATCATGACAGAAGACTTAAGGAAATTTCAAGTGTCATAAAGGATAATCCCTTAACACCCTATAAAATCTCATTACTCCATTTTGGGGATGATTTAGACGAAATGAATTCCTTTTTGGCACTTAGCGAAGTTATAGGGCATCTTATTTATTTGGAAAACAAGAATGAAGTAAAAAGAATTGAGAAAAACAACAAAATATTATTCGTAAGCTAAGACCAATTCATTATTTTTATTGATTTAATCGTTAAAGTCAAGAAGTGCCAAGACTTATAATATCCTCCCTCCATTTTGCGAGGATGTTTTAATTGGTTTTAACACTACGCAAACTCGCTCAACACTTTTTATATCGTTACGAGCTCGAAAAGATTCGATTAATGCATCTAATTCATTTATGTCAGGTACATTAATTTTCACTAAAACCCCACATTGGCCCGCGAGAAAATATACTTCCTCACATTGTGGCAAGACCTGAGTTTCTCTTAACAACTCTTTTATCTCAGACTCAGATTTTGGTATAAGAGTAATAAAAGCTAAAATACATCTCTGATCTTCTCTACAAATCTTAATTGTAAATTTTTCAATAATATGATCTTTTTGCAGTTTAACTACACGTTTTCTTACGGTGGATTCAGAGATAGCCAATCCTTCTTCAGCTAATTTTTCTGATATTTCTTTATATGATCTTCTTGAATCCTCTATTAACATCTCAAGGATTCGCTTATCTTTACTGTCTAAATTTCTCATTTTTCCTCTTCTTAGCCAATAATTATAAAATTATAAAAATATTTTTAATAACTCCTTCTTCTTGGAGTTTAATTACACGTTTTCTAACGGTAGATTCACTTAAACTAATTTCTTCGGCAATTTCTTGATAAGGTCGGCATGAATCTTCAAGTAACATTTCAAGAATTCGTTTATCTTTTTCATCCACATTTTTCATTTTATTCCCTTTCTGTTCTTTTCTGCAATATAAAAAAAAATTTAAAATTTTAATTAAAAAAATATTATAAATATTTACCTTTTAATAGAATTCCTTAGTGTATTCTGGATATTCTCCTAGGAGTGGAACGAAAAGTCGTTCATACTCCACGGCCATACAGTGGATTCCGCTAGCCTTCGAGGATTTCTTAATTTCTTGCATGAAAGGTACAAAAAATTCTATATTCACCTTATCAAGGGCAGCGTATTTGGCTGGTTTATTTCCCTTGTTATCTTTCTCCGCCTTCTTTAAAGCATTGAGAAGATCTTTGGGTACGCTTACACCGGGAATATAGTTGTCAAAGTACCATGCAATTCCATAGCTTTTCATTGGAAATACACCCAGAAGAATAGGTACATTGTATCTTGCCAATTCATTTATGAAATTTTTAGCAATATCAACATCAAATGCTGTTTGAGTTTGGATAAAGTCAATTCCTTGCTCCACCTTACGTCCAACTTTGAGAATTTCAGGTTCCATATATTCTCCAACAGCATTAGGGTTAGCAACGCAGCCATAATTCATCTCAACCTTGCCACCAGTTATTTCATTGCCTTCATAATCAGTGCCGTCATCGATTATCTTGCTTAAAAGTTCGCAAAATTGTGTGCTGTCAATATCATAAGCAGGGCGAGCTTTCTTGTTGTCTCCAAGCGCAGTATGATCTCCTGTCAAGACCAGAATGTTTTTCAATCCCATATAAGCTCCAGCAATCACGTCACCGAATAGAGCAACTCGATTACGGTCCCTCACAGCTACTTGCCAAACAGCTTCAATCTCTGCATCTCTCTGAACTATATAACTGGGGATTAAAGATGACATGTAAGCATCTCCTTGGGGACCATCAGTGACATTAGCCGCAATTATTCTGCCAGTCTTCTTCATCTCTTTGGAGGAATGGACAATTTCAGTCATGTCCATGATTTTTTTAGGCTCAAGTTCTCCCGTAAAGACGAAGTGACCTGCTTCAATTGCTTTACATAACCTACTATGGGCGGGTCGTTTTGCCATTTATTTCTTCCCCTCCTTCTCTTCTTTTATGTTAGTATAATCCTTATAGATCGTAATATAAGCGGGACTTGTTGCTGATCTATAATCTCGTGCGGGACGATAAATAGAAAATAAATCAAGTCTGTTAAACTTCTTCAAGCGCTTATAAATGTCGATCCATGCACAAGGACGGGTATAACCCCCAACTTCACACAGCCCATCAACAGTACCACCACAAGGGCCGTTGTTTAAGTGTTTTGCGCATCCAGCTATAGGACAAACGCCGCCAGTAACTCCTAACAAACAATCACCGCAGGTCTCGCAATATTGAATAAAGTTATTCTCTCCACTATTTTGTACACCTCCAAATTGACTGTCTTGAGCTGGAAATGTCAGAATGTCAGGGAGGACTTTGTTCATCATTACAATACCTAAACCACAGGCCAATGAAACAACTGCATCGAAGCCTTCTATTTGAGGTTTGCAAGTGGTTGCAGCAATTCGATCGTCGCATTGTCGGAGTACAGTTATAGCTTTCCATTTAAGGTCCTTTCCCTCTGTTTTTGCTTTAAGCTCGAGGAGTTGCCCTAGGGTCTTTGCTTCATTGATAGATCGAGGAGGTTGACAACATCCATCGCAACCAGTGATCAAGATCTTATCATAATCCTTAATCATTGCCCATATTTGGCTAATATCTTTTTGTTTTGTAATAATCATATTACATTTTCTCCATTTTTTTTAGATTTTTTCATTTCTGTTTATATATTTTAAATTTTGAATAATCTTACAAAAAATTTTCTTTTAGTTAGGTTGTTAATTTTTCAATTAACTTATTTGGTTTTACACTTCTTTGTTTAAGGCTTAAATCCTCTAACTCAACACCTAGAGCAACTGCCATGATTTCAGCTAAATATAGGACTGGAATATCTAGTTCTTTACCTGTTTTTCGGGCAATTATTTTCTCTTTCCTATCATATTGTGTGGTACATGCAGGACATACAGCAATTAGGGCATCAACTTCCTCTTCAAGTTCACATAATTCCGTCATTTTCTCTTCTACTAGGTTTTCACCGATTTCTTCTTGTAATCGAGCGCAAAAGCCGCAGCATTCTAATTTAGTAGCAAAGTCAACGGTTTTGGCACCTAGTGCTTCGAGGATTATATCAATTTTTTCTGGTTTTTCAGGATGATCAAACTGCATGATCTTGGAGGGTCTTACAAGATGGCAACCGTAATGGACAGCAAGGTTCAAGTCATCTAACGGTTTTACTGTTAGTTCTTTTATTTTATTTAACCACTCTGGTTGGCTAAATATTTCAACAAAATGATAGACTTTCGTTTTACCTGTGTATTTATAATTAATTTTCTTTAAAATTGCATTAATTTTTTCCAAATATTTTTCATCCTCTTCTAATAAGACACTCACTGTTTTCAACGTTTCATAGCAACCAGAACAAATAGTCAATATATCTAATCCCATTTTCTCTGCAATTGCTAAATTTCTTGCTCCTAAAGTCATCCAAGTATCAATATTTAGCGATTGTAAAGATACAGGTTCAGGACAACAGCTTACTCCTTCCATTTCTTTTAATTTCACATCTAAAATACTTGCTACATCTCTGAAAGCTTTTTCTAAAT
>CAZRKO010000110.1:0-5738 GCA_964600445.1 uncultured archaeon | reverse complement strand
GAGAATTTAAAAAATTTATCCACGCTGATTATTAATAACATTGATATTTCAGAAAAAGAACTTCAGAGATTAAAGGAATTTTTTCATAAAAAACATGTAATTTTACATGCTATGTAAAAATACATTGTATGAAGTTCATAAGAAATCTTGAATACTATTCTTCCTTTAAAAAAGAGTATTTTAATGAGTTTAAGATTAGATAATCTTATGCTATTCAATAAAATATTTTATAAAATATTTAATTATAATATTTATATTAAATAATATCAAAAATTAAATATTTCAAATTTATTTAATGATTAGTAAAAAATATATAACTAGCCGTGTCTAGATATTAAATTTTAAAGTATAATTACAAGCTTAGTGATTAAAAGAGGTATAACTAGATTTTGCATTTTAAAACATATTACAAACTTGGTGGTTAAAATAATGAATTATATAGATTTTATCGTCCCTATTTTTTTAGGTTTCAGAGAGGGTTTAGAAGCAGTTTTAGTTGTAGTAATTATTCTTTTATATCTGAAAAATACAAATCAGCGTGATTATAATAGATATGTTTATATTGGCAGTGTTTTAGCTGTAATCTCAAGTATTATCTTTGCTATTCTTTTTACGGCGTTGTTTGGAGGATTTACTGGCACTTTAGAAGAGATTTTTGAAGGTTTTACATTTATTATTTCAGGAATTTTCATTATAACGTTAATTTTATGGGTGAGTAAAGAAGGACCCAAAATGAAAGAATTCTTAGAAGAAAAAGTTGAACAGTCAATTCAGAAAGAAAAAGTCTTTTCCATAACCATCTTATCATTTGTAATTATCATTCGGGAAGGGATTGAGTTAGTGCTATTATTAACAGGAGCAACAAAAGTGGGGGACCTTGATCCGTATGCAGTTATATTTGGATCTTTAATCGGCATTGGAATAGCATTAATTATTGGGATGTTAACGTTTTTTGGAATAAAAACCATTAACTTATCAGTTTTCTTTAAAATTACGAATATAATTCTCATTTTATTTGCGGCGGGTTTAATTACATTTGGAATACATGAACTTATAGAAGCTGGGATAGTTAACCCAATAATAGCCGAGATTTGGAATATTAAGCATATTTTACCTGAAAACTTTCCTGATGATAATCCATCAACACCCGAATGGCTTGAAATAACGGGATCACTGCTAAAGGCACTATTTGGCTATAATGCGAATCCCTCTTTATTGGAACTAATTGTCTACCCGTTATTACTTTGTTTAATTGGATCAGTTTCATTGTATTTATGGAAGCACAATGGCATTCCAATGGATTAATATTTGCATGGTTCAAGTTTCTCTGATAAAATATAATAAAAACCGAATTATCGACTATTTTTCTTAAACACAAAATTCATTTTTTTTTCTAATTATAGAGCATAATATTAAAGTTTCTAACACCTTCTCTCAATTAATAGAACATTTTGAAGGTGAGTTTATGATTTTTGATGAACATATGCACGAAGAAGAAGGTTATATGATGGGATTTTATGGAGACTATTGGATGAGTTTTGGTTGGATTTTCATGGTTGCTTGGTGGGTGGCTTTTTTTATTATAAGCATTACTATAGCTTATTTGGTTCATAAAGATGCAGTGAAAAGGCGAATTCCAAATGCGGAAGTTTGGGTACTAATAGTCTTGATTTTTAATGTTGTAGGTTTGTTGGTTTACCTTTTAACTCGTGGAAACTATACAGAAGAATATACACAAGGAAGGAATAAATAAAAAAATTATTTTTTTTTTTAATTTGAATGAATCTAATTGTAGGGTTATGATTTAATGTAATAAGATTTAAATTCATACTCCATTTTAAACCTCTTAGGTTAATTTAACGATTAGAAGTGATAAACATAAAAACAGAATATTTAGAGCTTAAAGCCAAAGACAATGCTATTCATTGTAACAGTTGTGAAATCCGCATAAAAAATACTTTAAGCAATAAGTTAGGGATATTAAACATTACAGCTGATCATCAAACTCAAAAAATACAACTATATTTTGACAAAGACGAGATAAATATAGTTCAAATCAAAGATATTTTGGAGGAAATGGGATTTCCAACAGAATAAAATGTATTATTAATAAGGGGGATTTTATATTGTGACTATTAAACCCGATAATTCATTAGAAAAACTTCATATTAAAATAGGTGGCATGCAGTGCTCTTTTTGTACTGGTACCATCAATCAAGCATTAACTAGGATGAACGGTGTTCATGAGGTTGGAGTAAGTCTAGCTCACGAAGAGGCTCTGATTCAATATAATCCAAGTTTAGTAACCCCTATTGAAATTCAAGATACCCTGAGGGATTTAGGTTTTAAGATTCGGGATCCAAACAAAATAAGAAGTTTTGAAGAAGAGGAACTAGAATTATATCATGAGAAGATCCGATTATACATCTCAGCTGTTTTAACCTTAATCTCTCTTATTTTCATGGTTTTCATGTGGATTGGGATTATAATCATTGGAATGCCATTTATTATGGCATTTTTAGCTTTAATTACGATGTTTGGACCTGGTTGGCATATAAAACGAATGGCATTCGCTTCACTGCGCAGAAGAATATTTAACCAGCATGTACTATTAGAATTCGCAGCTTTTGGAGGATTATTTGGAGGAATTTATGGAATATTTAATCAACCTTGGCCCACAGCTGATTTTTTTGCTGTAAGCGTCTTCGTAACTAGTTATCATATTTTATCCGGCTATGTATCCTTATTTGTTCGCACTCGTTCTTCACAAGCAATTAAAAAGCTTATGGAATTACAACCAGCAACAGCTCGAGTTATAGGAGTAAATGGAAAAGAAGAAGAAGTTCCAATTGAATTAGTTAAGTTAAATGATAATGTTAGAGTGCGCGCTGGAGAGAGCATTCCAGTTGACGGAATTGTTATTGAAGGTGTTACTATGGTAGACCAAAGTTTAGTAACCGGTGAATCCATACCAATCCTAAAGGAAAAAGGGGATGAGGTGATAGGTGGCTCAATAAACCAAAAAGGTACTTTAATAATCAAGGTTAGTAAAATTGGAAAGGAATCTTTTCTTCAGCAAATAGCCCAACATATCCAAGAAGCCCGTGCTCTAAAACCCGGAATAGTAATGCTAATAGATAAGGTTTTAAAATATTTTGTTCGCATCGTGATTCTAGCAGCAATTTTAGCTTTTCTAATTTGGACCATAGGATTATGGATAATTTCAGGTGATATAGATCTTAATCGGGCAATACTTTCTTCGTTAGCAGTATTAGTTATGGGGTATCCTTGTGCATTAGGAATGGCAACCCCTTTAGCTATGATACGAGGGGGCGGAATTGCGGCCCAAAAAGGCATATTAATGAGATCAGGTGAGGCATTTCAAACATTCAAGGATGTTAAAATAATGGTTTTTGATAAGACTGGTACATTGACTGTTGGAAAACCCCAGATAGTGGAAGTTATATCAAATGGTAAATATACTGAAAATGGCCTATTAACTCTTGCTGCCAGCATCGAAATTGGTTCAGATCATCCTTTAGGCAAAGCTTTAGTTGATTATTCTCTAAAAAAAGGGATTAAATTACAACAAGTTGAGGATTTTCACACATTCCCAGGTCAAGGGGTTCGAGGTTTCATCCAGGATAGTTTAATAATTATTGGCAATTCACGATTCTTAGCACAACAGGGAGTTAAAATTGAGAAATTAAATAAAACCATAGAGGATTTAGAGAACCAAGGTTTGACATTAATTTACATTTCAAAAAACAAGGAATTAGAAGGATTTATTGCTTTAGGAGACAAATTAAAAGATGATGCTCTGGAAACCGTAGATTTATTGTATTCAAATGGGTTTGAACTAATTATGATAACAGGTGACAATTCTAGAGTTGCAAACGCCATCGCTAAAAAATTAGGTATCAATGAAGTTCTTTCTAATATCTTACCTCAAGATAAAGCAAGAAAAATAAGAGAGCTTCAGTCTCATGGTTACAAAGTAGCAATGGTAGGAGATGGGATAAATGATGCCCCTGCCCTTACCCAGGCTGATGTTGGAATTGCTATTGGTGCCGGTACAGATATAGCAATAGAGTCAGCTGATATAATTTTGATTGGAGATCATTTAAAAAGTATATTGGATGCCTATTCTATTGGGAAATCAAGTTATAAGAAAACTAAACAGAATACTGCCTTAGCTTTTGGATTTAATGCAATTGGTGTAGGTGCATCTGTCGCGGGTCTAATTCATCCGATATGGGCCATGATTGCAATGGCACTGAGCGTAACAACAGTATTATTAAATTCTTTTAGTGCTAAAGTCTTTCATTTTAAAAAACACTTTTCATGATAAATATTGCATCAGAAATTATTTTCATATTAATTGGTATTTTGAAGGCTCGAAATTTAAGAGAACTTAATAGGAGAGAGAAAACAAACAAAGTCAAATGAGGATCAAAAGACAAAAAAAACTTCAATTGAAGAGAATCTAAGTGTTTTTGATAAATTGATCCTTTTTCTTCTCTTGATGATCTTTTAACGAAATTTCTTTAAATAGTTTATAATTCAATAATAAAATTCGTATAACCGCATCGTAATTTGACAACTGTTCTTTTTCTTTTAACTCGTCTAAAAATCTTTTCGTCTTAAGCGAGATCTGAACAGTTGTTGTGGTTTTTAGTTTTATAGATGCCATTATAATTATACCCCTATAATTTTCTTATAAATTATATTCTTATAAATATCGTTAGATAAAATATTACCACTTCTTTTAAAAAATCTTTGTATAAATAAATTAATAAAAACTTTTTTATTAAATGGGAAATTACTATAGAGGATTTATATAGTTACTATAGGAATCCTTAAAAAAGGACAAATTCTTTATTTAGTTTTTAATATAGAATAGTGACTCATAATGAGGTTTTTGAGATAGATATAAAAATTTTTTATTTATCGATTAATAAGGAAGAAGCAGAAGTCCTTCTCAACGTACTAAATCTTTTCAAAGAGTTTTATAATTTACCTGAGGAAAATGTTGTTTTAGACAACTTAATAAATAACATATACGAAAGTGTACAAGGTTTTATTGATAAAGATTTAATCAATCAAAAAGAGGTTTTTAAACATGCGCCTCTAGACCTGATTTATAACAATTTTATCTCCTCATTTGATAAGGCAGATGAACCTATAACAATCAATATTGATGAAAATATAAAATACGCTAACCCTGCGTTTATTAAAATGTTAGGCTATGAATCTGAAAGCGAGATATTAAAATTAGGACTTTTTAATATAGTTTCTGACCAATACCTTACAAAAATCAAGAAATATTATAAAATGCGTTTAGAAGGACATATTGTTCCAAATATACATGATTTGGAATTGAAAAGAGCGGATGGAAGTATAATATTAATAGAATGTGTACATTATTGTATGCCATTCAAAGATTTAAATTTAATAATTTGCTTTTATATAGATTTACACAAAATTAAAAGTTTAGAAAAAAAATTAAAAGAATCCGAAGAAAAGTATCGTTTGTTAATTGACAATGCCCAAGAAGGAATTTGGGCTATTGATGAGGATGCAAATACCACATTCGTCAATAAAAGAATGGCAGACATGTTAGGCTACACCGTTGAAGAAATGCTTGGAAAGCATTTATTTTTTTTTATGGATGATGAGGGTTTAAAAATCGCTGAAAAAAATATAGAACGCCGTAAACAAGGAATTATAGAACAACA
>CAZRKO010000109.1:0-5804 GCA_964600445.1 uncultured archaeon | reverse complement strand
TCTTCTTGATATTTATCCTCACCAACTTGTTTTACATACCAACTGCCCTCTATGTTGTTTGCAAACAAAAAGAGACTCCAAAAAAAAATTAAAAAAGCAAAATAAAAGTCTAAACAGCCAAGGATAATGAGCGGAATTTGTATAAGAATAATGCCCTTCCATCCAAGCTTACGGGCAATTTTATTAGTTTCCAGTTTTAATTCTTTAGTAACATACCTCGTTGAGAGGATGTCAAGAGATCTGCCGATTAAAACGATAAGAGCATTTATGATATATTGGTACCATTCGGTGGAGCGGAATATTAGTTGGAATATCATCTTAAATGATATTTTAATAATGATTTATAAGTTTAACGTTTTTTAAAAAAAATCGAGAATAAGAAAAGATTATAGAAATTTTTTTTTACCTCATAAATAACGTGTCCGGGTATTATCTTTGAAAGCCATGACCGTAAGCGAACTTACAGTTTGATAGTTCCAAGTAAGGAAATTTGGAATCAATTTTCGCTTATTTCTACATTCACTTTTGGATTCCACAGTACTTGCCCGTTCTCGTCGACATAAAAGTTTTCGTAGAGAGTTGTAAATTCTGCATTTCACACAAAAGGAAAAAATTGTACAATTAATAGTTGAAGAGATGTTGGAGGAAAAGTTCGAACCTGAAGTACAAATTCATAGTGTATTTAATAAAGAGAAACACAAAGAAGTAGACGAATTCGATTTTAGAGTCAAGTTAGATATGTTTAAAAAGTTAAGAATTAAAGATAAAAATGGAAATTTCATTAAATTAGCAATTGAAAGACATGGTGAACAGCATGAACCCACCCTTAAAGGGTTTAAAATCTATTTAAAAATTGCTAAACATCCTAACGTAAAGAGAGGATCTGATATTTATAACATATTATGGGAAAAGTGGATGAGACAGTTAGAGACTGATAAAAAAGAAATAGAGATATTTCAAAAATATAATGAGAAAGGGTATTATTTAATTGTAGTTAATTATACAATCAAAAATCATCAAGTAGAACAATTTATTATAGACGAATTGCTGAGGCAAACAGGTTATAAAATTAACTATGCAGGTATTCAATGGCAGACCTTATTTAAGAAGATTAAGTAAAATAATTAAAAATAATCATATAAATTAACGCTTCCGGGTTCCCGAACCATCCACAATTCAGATGATTTTTCGGATGGGACCGGGTATTATCCTCGAGAGCCATGACCGTAGCCGAAGCAACAGTTTGACTTTTCCCACAGATTACAACTGCAGTACTTTTAATCAACACAATCGAGTTTAACTTTCGGCGTTATGCTAAATGCTTTGTTATATGATTATATTATAAGAATAAAAATTATGAAGAATAATAAATTTTATCATTTTTAATAGAGTTAAATGTCCATTTAAATTCAAGAATTAATTTTTTATTCGATAAATTATATCATTAAGTATCTTAATAAGTTCTGATATGGATGATTAAATGCCTAACAAAATTGTAATATTTTTCAAGAGGATCATAAAGTTTTGGTTTATCATTATTGTTATAGCCATCCTTATAGTATATCTTTATTATCCAACACATGCTATATGGATAACTGTGATTAGCATAATTCTAATATTTTTATCATTTATTCCCGGTCTTTATTTTAGGTTAAGAATAACTAGGTTCATGAAGGAATATTTTAGAATAGAAGATAAAACAATTGCGGGATATTTTGAGAAACCATTGAGAAAAATTCAAAATAAAATGTTTGCTTTGTCTCAAAAACAAGAAGGTAAAAGTTGGTTGAAAAGGCATCTAAAAAGGAAGTCTGAACCATCATTAATGCTAGAAAAGAAGAAATGGCTTATTATTTTCTATAATAAACAATACATTTTTTACCATATGGAAACTATTGAAAAAATAAATGAACTCTTTAGGAAAGGTTATAGTGATAAAGAAATGTTAGAAGATCTTAAAGAATATAAAATTAAAAGTAGAGATGAAATTAAAGCCATTATCGAGACGTTAATAAAAAATAGAAGACTTACCGAGAGGGAAATTGCTGTCAAAGAACGTCAAAAAAAAAAACGTTTTGAAAGTTTATAAATGATATATTTAAGAAAAAACGCCAAATAATAAAGAGAATCATTAAAAAATTAAAAAAATAGGTGGAGTTATATATCTCCAAATTCTATATCAAAATTATAGTATTTTCTTACTGGTTTTTTTACTTTCCAGACACATTTTAATCCCGTTTCAAATTGAACAAGGTCTCCTTTACCAAATTCGATTTTTTCTCCAGTCTCTGAATCTGATACTTCCACTTCTCCTTTTAGGCATGGAAATTACACTTTCCATTACATTCTAAGATATAACAAGTTTCTGTATCCCCATAAGACCAATCAAATTCACTTGTTTCTTTACTCCAAGTGCCCCATGATTTTACCTTTAATTTGCTCAATTCTTCTTCTGAAGGGATTTTTTTTTTCATTTTCATTTTAATTCACATCTATTTTTAACATTTCATATATCATTTGATTTTGAGATATTTTAATATAAGATAAAGCGAAATTTATAATTTTAAGTAAATTTAAATTTTCTTTTAAAATATTATTTTTATTTTTCTGATATCAATTTTTCGGTTAAGATAATTTTTAATAATGAGAATTTTATTAGAGAATTAAAAAATTAAAAAAAATACAAATATAAAAAATTTTATTTAGAATTAAGGTAAATAAAAATTATCTTTAATTAAGAATTTTATAAATTTAATATCATAAAAAAGTTAAATCAGTACAACTGGGCTCATCGATGACAAAAAAGTTCATACTAAAAATCCTTACTGCAGGGGAAGGAGGTGTAGGTAAAACAACACTTCTTCATCGTTTCGTTGAAGGTCAGTTCAGCGCAGACACCAAAATGACAATAGGTGTGGAATTCTTTCTAAAAGAAATAGAGCTTGATGGAAAACAATGCACTCTCCAACTTTGGGATTTTGGAGGACAAGAGCGTTTTAGATTTCTATTAGAGAGTTATGTACTTGGAGCAAAAGGAGCCCTGTTAATGTTTGACTTAACTCGACCTATGACATTGGAAAATTTACAACAATGGGTAACTATTTGTCGAAAAGGAGACGAAAACCTCCCTATTTTGTTCATAGGAACAAAGATAGATTTGGCAAATGACATAATGGTCGATGATGATTATGCTTTATCTTTTCAAGAAAAGTTTAAACTATTTGATTTTATGAAAATATCCTCTAAATCAGGTGAAAATGTTTTAGAAGCATTTGAGTTATTAACAAAAAAGATATTAGAGCGACAAACCTATTGAGCCTAAAAAAAAAAGATGATAATATAGTAGTTTTCGATTCTAATTTTATTTTACTTCCTTATCAATTTAAAATTGATTATTTAAATGATATTTATTTAAATTTAGAGGGAAAGACAAGATTTTACATATTTAAACAAAGTTTAGACGAAATTGAAGCAAAAATTAGAAGAGATCCTAAAACTCGAAAACTTAAGAGACAATATAAGGGAGGCATGGCATATTTAGATAAAAATGAAAAGATCTATCCCCTTTATTTTATTAAGGAAATTAAGGAAAAAAATGAAACTACAGATGAGTTTCTATTAAAGTGGTGCAGAAAATTTAAAAAAGAATATAAAAAAGTCTATTTAGCAACGAACGATTCAGAACTTCGTAAAAAAGCAAAAAATTCAAACGTCAATATAATTTTTCTACGACAACAAAAATTTTTAGTAATAGAAAGAAGCTAAATTTATATGTATTGAACTTGGTCATGATTGTTATTAAATAGACTTAAAAATTCTAATTTCTTTGATTAATTTTATTTCAATGTTAAAGTTTAGATTTGGATTAAGTAAGGCAAAAACAATAAATAAAAAATTTAAGATTAATTTTTTAAGATACATAAAATTTACTTAATAAATTTATCTATTCTTAAAATATATTAACACTGTCAGATTGTTCTAATTAAAGATATGTAAAACAAAATATATCTAAATGGGATATTAATTAAAAATATTAAAATATTTAACATAAAACAATCAGTTAATTCAAAAATTAACTGAATTATATATAAAATAGAGGAGATCTTCCTTATGAGTAAGCCTATTGTATTAAAAGTACTAACAGCAGGTGAAGGTGGTGTAGGAAAAACCACTCTACTTCGCAGATATGTGGAGGGAAAATTCTCTTCTGAGACTAAGATGACAATAGGGGTAGAGTTTTTTTTAAAGGAACTTAATATCGACGGACAGAAAGTTATGTTACAGCTTTGGGATTTCGGCGGACAAGAGCGATTTAGGTTTTTGCTTGAAAGTTATGTTATTGGAGCCCGTGGAGCACTACTTATGTTTGACTTGACTAGAACAATGACATTAGAGAACATAGAACAATGGGTACAAATAGTACGCAAAGAAGATCCCGAATTACCTATCTTGTTTTTAGGATCAAAATCTGATTTGACATCTGATATCTGTTTAGAAGAGGATTACATTGAAGAATTCAAACAACACTTTAAAATGTATGATTTTTTACGTATTTCTTCCAAAACAGGTGAAAATGTGGAACTTTGCTTTGAAAGCTTATCAAGACAAATTTTAGAGAAAATTTTCTAATTTGAAATCGGAAAAAAATCTGTTTAGATTTATATTATATTCTGTTAATAACGATTGTTTCTATATCTTCTTTGATTAAATTAACTGGATTATTCTTCAAACTGGCTTTTTTCACAATTTTTTCAATATCTTCAGAAGTAATTCCATATTTACCTAATCGATCAATTTTCAGTTCATCAGTCCATTTTTCAAGAGTATTAATTAATATCGAACAATATTCATCAATTTTTCCTTCAACAATATATTCATTTCCAGACAATAATGCGCCAATGTTTGCGTGTTTTTTTAATCCCGCATTTCCAGTTACACCTTGTTCTTTCAGCTTTTTGATATTCATTTTTGTAGCTTCTGCTAAGAGCGTACCACATAAAACTCCATGAGGAATAGCAAAAAACCCTCCAATGGGCGAAGCTAATCCATGAACAATTCCTAAACCTGCATTTGCAAGAGTAATTCCTGACATGAGAGAACCATAAGCCATAGCTGCACGGACATTGACATCTGAGGCTCCGCTAGCGCATGCAGGAATCATGTTTCTATTCATATATCTCATCCCGCTATATGCTAACGCATCCGTCATGGGACTAGCCTTGGTCGAGACATAGGCCTCAAGTAATTGGGTAAAAGCATCCATTCCGCATGCACCGGTTATTGAAGGTGGGCATGAAATCATGAGGTCTGGATCAATTAATGCTATATTAGGAATTAGATTGTCATGTCGAAGAGATTTTTTAAAACCTTCTGAACCTATATCTGAAATAACAGCATTTTTGGTGGCCTCACTTCCTGTTCCTGATGTAGTTGGAATAGCAATATAAGGTATTTTCGTTCCGTCATGTGTTTTTGTACCAATCCCCTCAAGATAATTTTTAATTGAATTATCTTTAGGAATCATAGCAGATATTGCTTTACCTGCATCTGTAACACTACCCCCGCCAATTCCAATAATCAAATCAATATTTTTGTTCCTAAAGTTCGCAGCAATCTCGTCCACGATAGTTGGCGATGGTTCCTTATCAATAGAAACTGAGGTAAAATTAAATGATTTACATTCCATCGCTGAGGAAATTTCGTTCCATTTACCTGATCGCTTAAGTGAATTTCCGCCAATCACAAATAATACCTTATTGCCAAATTTTGGGATGATGTCATAAAGTTCGTTTATTTTTCCAGCA
>CAZRKO010000108.1:0-5869 GCA_964600445.1 uncultured archaeon | reverse complement strand
ATGACAATGAAGCAAATGAAAATGATAATAATGGAATGTATTTAACAGGGTGTGACGATAATGATATTGAAGACAATGAAGCAAATGATAACCATAACACTGGAATATATTTATCAACTAGCGATGAAAATACTCTAGAAGGAAATAAGGCAAATGATAATGGCGAAGATGGAATATATTTACGTTTTAGTAATGAAAATACATTAGATGACAATGAATTTAACGAAAATGAAGAAAGTGGTATACACTTATTCTTAAGCAATGATAACACAATTGAGAATAATGAGGCTAATGATAACTATTATGGCATTTACCTGCATATAAGCGATAATAACGTTATAAAAGGTAATACATTTATAGGCAATACACAGGGAATTTTCGAAGAAGATTGCGAGGGAAATACATTTGAAAATAATATTGTGGAAGATGATATTAATTTAACAACTATAATAACCATCATCATTATATTAATAGTAGTTGGCATATCTGCTCCTTTAATCATAGTTGGATTAATCAGATATAAGAACAAGAGAAAGGAGCGAATTCTTGAAGAAATGCGAAAGGAGGCATTAGAGAGTAACGAAGATTAGACATTTTTAATTTTTTTTCTAATTCTTAATCAATAAATCGAATTACTGCAAATCCTAAAATATTCGTATAAAATTTCGCTAAATTTCTTTTTTTCATTTCATTTTTTAAGTCTTCATATTCAAAAGAAACATCATCTAACTTCTTCTTAAACTCAATGATATCTTTCTCCAAATACATTATTTCTTCTTCCAACTTCTTTATTTTGCTTAACTTTTCACTTTTCTTAGTGTTGTCCCTTTCATTTTCGATATTTTTTTTTTGTCTTTCACTTGGTTTTTGCTTAATTCTTTTTTCTAACTTCTGTTTTAATGAATCAAGCTTAAGATTTAGAACATTTCTTTTATAGGAATAAATTTTACTTTTCTTATCTTGTTCTAAATTGAAAAATTTATCGTTAAGTATTCTAATTTCTTTTTTCCATTGCGAAGTTTTCCTTTTTGCTAGAGATTTGGCATTTTCTCTTAAATTGTCAATAATTTTTTGGTTTAAATGAATTTCCTGAGAGACTTTTTCATCAAATTTAAAAATTTTATCATAATTCTCAATATCTAATATAAATTCTGCCATATCTTCCAATTGATTTCCTTTATCATCAATAACTATGGCAGAGATCTGAGTTTCAATGATATACCCTTGAAATTTTATTTCAAATATGAATAGATATAACTCCTTATATCGAGTGATATTAGGGACGAGTGAATTCAAAATTGACTCTTTCATCAGATTTAATACTGTAATTGTACCCTTTAACGAATAACTTCTACAATATTCCAATAAGTAGTCTATTAATGGATGGCCTAATGCAAAAAATTCAATCTCTTCCTTTTCTCTCGCTAATTCTAAGTTAAATGTTCCGACATTTTCTTTTGAAAATTGATAATATGGATTTTTAAGTAGTATATCATTTGGTATAATTTTTACTAGAGGTAATTTTCCTTTAATATCTTTATTTTCTTCACGTCCTAAGATTTTTAAATGCCCGTATTTATGATGCTCTAAATTAAAAAAATACTTTATAAGAAGAAATAATTCATTATGGCTTAGTTTTACTTCTTCGCATGATGCTAAAGAGGTGATCAGCCCATCCATCTGAAACGATTTTTTATCAATTAATAAATCATCTAATTGCATTTCAATTTCTTTTGCCCTCTGAATCTCTTCATCAAGCATTCTATTAAATTCATTTAATTTTCTTCGCTTTTGTGTATCCTCTGAAAAGATTAAATCTTTAAAATTCTTTTCGATTTTGCCTAATATTGGTTCTAAAAGACCAATCGATTCCTCAAATAAACTAATTCTTTTATCTAAAGCAAATACTATATCTGTTTCAATCGTTCCCTCTAAAAAAAAATTGTAGATATAAATTTCCAGAGACTTTTGACCAATTCTATCAAGTCTTCCAATTCTTTGTTCTAATTTCATTGGATTCCAAGGTAAATCATAGTTCACTAAAACTCTACAAAATTGGAAATTTCTACCTTCACCGCCAATTTCCGTTGAAATAAGAATAGAGAATTTTGGATTTGTACGAAACCTTTCAACTGCTTCATCCTTTTCTATTTTATTGATTCCTCCATAAAAGACTTCGACAAAATAATCATTATTTTGATTTTCTAAGAGATTTTTTAAATAAAATAAAGTATCTACAAATTGAGTAAAAACTAAAATTTTCTCATGAGGATTTTGATAATATACTTGATTTAGAAGCTCTAAGAATGTATCAGATTTAGAATCATATGGTACGTTCTTTAATTTTTCATAAAATTCTTTTAAAATCTTTTCTTGATTGATAAGATCTAATGCTTGCTTATTTTTATCCCGACTTAACAGATTACTAAAATTTTCATCAACTTCAGCATCAAGATACTGTTCCTCATATAAAGCCTCATAATACTCAGGATCTTCTTCTTTTATATATTCTAATTCGATTGAAATATCTTTTAAACGATTTATATGCTCTAATCTCCGTTCTATACTTTTTAAAATCGCATATTTTGAGCTAGTTAATAGTTTTTGGAGTGTTGTTATAATAAAACCAATTCCAATATTTCCTTCGTTTATCGAAGCATTATAAATCTTAGCTAAATAATTCCGAATTTCCCTGTAAACTTTTAATTCTTGTTTAGTAGGATAGACCATTATGGTTTTAACGATTCTTGTGGTCAGGAATTCCTTAGAAAATACATTTTTTTTCCGATTCCTAATTAGAAATTTAGACAATGTATGATCCGCTTCAATTTTTTCGAGTAAATCCACTTTAAAATTAAGATCTTTTATTTTATCAAGAATTTGTTCATTGCTTTCTTTTTTATTAACGTACTTTAGGTCTTTAAGAAGCTTGATTGTATTTTTAATTTCAAAAAAATTTAATTTATCAATGTGGTTCACATTAGATACCAATAAGTTAATAAATGGCATGTTTTTTCTGAAATGTTCAAAATCGCTGAAATTATAAAATGCCTCAGGATGAATTAAATCAATCAATGATAATAATTCAAAAGAATGAAGTTGTAGTGGAGTGGCTGTTAAAAGAAGCAAACATTCAGTACTTTGACTTAATTTTTTTGCCAATTTAAAATTTAATGTTTTTCGATAGCTTCCGGTTGCCACATTAGTTAAATAACGTCTAAGATGATGTGCTTCATCAAAAATTATAATATCCCATGAAATTTGTGATAATAATTCGATATATTTTGGATTTCTCGCAAATTGAAGTGAACAAATAATTAGGTTATCGTAGTAAAATGGATTTTGTAGCAATTCCTGAATTCGATGATCCCCTTTTTTGAGCTGCTTTATTTTTTTTCCATCATATATAGTAAATTCAATATTGAATTTGTTTTGCATTTCAAATTGCCATTGTCTAACAAGTGTCGCAGGTACTATAATTAGAATTCGTTCAGCTAAATTCCTGGCCATCATCTCTTTTATATATATCCCGGCCTCAATTGTTTTTCCAAGCCCTACTTCATCCGCTAAAATTACTCTAGGAAAATATTCTTCTGATAATCGATGAGCAACATTTATCTGATGTGGCATTAAAGCCAATCTGGAATTTGTTATACACTTAATTTGATAGGAGGTATAATAGGAATGAAATAAATTTGCCCAGTATTTAATCAAAAAGTTTTTAGGAGGATCAGTTTTATGTTTCGAAATTATTCTCTTTGCAGTTGGTTCATATTTCGAGATAATTTCAGTTTCATTAATTTGTTCTAATTTTCCATTTGGAAATAAGATTTCATATGAGATTTTACCATCTTTGGTTAAGAAATTTTGAGAATTTACGACGCCAACTCCATTTTTCGTTAAAATTCGCTCATTAAGGTCAAAAATATAATGAAGAAGGTCAATTGGATGGATAGTTTTAATTATATTGTTTTTAAACAAGACTTTGTATTTAGTAATAAAATAAGTATCCTCATCTTCTAACGATTTCGAAGCGGGTATCTCGAGTTTTTTTATTACGCGCCCCATTTCAAATTTAGGATTCAATCGATATATTACTAAATTGCCCTCATTGAATTTTTGCCCTTGGCAATAGATATTAAAACATTTTGAATATCTTGATTCTAATTTATTTCCACAGAAAGGACATTTATAATTATTTTCGTAAATTGCTAAAACCAAATGAGTCTTGTTTATATTTTTTAAAAATTCAATTGAAAGTTTAACTTTTGCGATTAAAAATTAAAAAGAGATCCAAAATTACATAAGAAAATTCCTGAGACTTTTGACCAATTCTATCAAGTCTTTGATTGATTAAATCAATCAAAGAAAATAAATCAAAAGGATGGTTTAAATCTTCTTCATTAATTCATTACTATTGGAATATAAATAACAATGAGGAAATTATTTTACATCAGCACCGCTAAAACTACGCATTTTATTTAAATGAATCAAATATTTTGGCCCTTTTAATTTAATCTTACGAGTAATGGCTTTGGTGATTATATCTTTTTGTGTTAATTTTCCATCACCAATATCTTTGAATACCTTTCTTGTAGTTTTAATGCATCCATCCCAGCCTAATTTCTCTTTTGTTATGTTTTCTTTAGGTTCATTCCTTATCACTCCAACAGTAATAGTCCCTTTATCAATAGTGACTAAAGCAGCATATTCGCCGTCTTTTGGATTCATAAGAATCTTAAAATTCATATCTTTGTATTTTTCTTTAAATTTTTTATTCTCATTTAACGGTTCATATGTTTCTTTTATACCTTTTACAAACTTATCTAGGGGTTCAGTTTCTGATTCTTTTTCAGTCATTTTTCCATTAAACTCCTAATTTTAATTGTTTTTACTAAATTTAAATTACGTTTTACACTATATAAGTCTATAACAATTTTTTTGAATGGGTCAAATAGTATCACTATCGTTAAAAAATGTTAATAAAAGATGGAATATTCAACCCTGGAGAATTAAATATAAATAACGCCATAAAACGTCGTAAATCAATTGTAAATAAATATCTTAATGGTAAGATATTTTGAATATCTTGATTCTAAATTATTTCTACAAAAAGGACATTTATAATTAATTAAAAATAGATTCATGATTCCATAAGAAAAAAGAATAAAAAAAAATTTGATAAGTATATTTATTAATTTTTAAGAAAATTATAATTTTAGCTCTTTTATCTTCTCTACGTTGATTTCTAATTGCTCCGGCGTAATTTGATAAAGTTTCCAGAAAAAGTAAATACCAAACGCACAGATAATCATAGGAAAAACAGACATTTGAAATCTAAGACCCATTAACTCATAGGGATCAGTTGAGCCAGAATGATATCCAAAAATTATTACTACGATCCAAAATACTATAGCGCGAATAGCGATACCGATTCGTGAAAAGAACATCCAAATCCCATTGTATAATCCTTCTTGTCGTTTACCACTTTCTATAGTAGCATTGTCCACAACAGAAGAAAAGAGAGGCATGGTCATGCTTATGATGGCCCCGTCCTCATTAAATAATGGATTTCTTCCTGCTTCTGTGAGATCAATTATACTTAGTCTTACATGCCCAATAGATATATTTTTATCAAAAAAAACACCTCTGTCGTCAGGGCCTCTATATTTAATTGAGTTTAACATTCTATTTAGAAGGTTTTTATCGTCAATTCCATATATACCAGCAATTCCACACATAATATTACATAGATTTGAGATTAAATATGTTAATTTAATTTGTTTTAAAAATTATTTAATCCTATTTTTTAGAACGGAAATTTTTAAAGACATATTATTTCCATTTGATAATGTATCTGCAGAATAGA
>CAZRKO010000107.1:0-5872 GCA_964600445.1 uncultured archaeon | reverse complement strand
TCATCTAAATTCTTAGTATTTTTAAATTTTCTTTTAAATTTCCTTATATGCCACTTTTCTTCGAATCCTAAGATTATATCCTGTTTTAATAATAAATCTTCATCAATTTGTTTACCCTCAAAATCACTGAAATCAATGCCTTTAGATTTAAGATAAATTGCCGTCCCTTCTCTTGGAGTTTTGAAATAGCTATAAAGTCCAGCAGAATCAAAATTTATATTTTTTAAATCGTCACTAAATTTTGTTTCCTTTAGCCATTTTGCAATATACTCTGCTCCAGGACTTCTTGATGTATTCCCGCTACATAAAAATAAAACATTTCGAACCTTTCCCATACCGATCTATTGAGAAAATACATTAATTTAAAAAAATTTTATTATTTCTAATAATTATAAATCTCGATTAAATTGTAATAAAGAAAAGAAATTCTTAATAAGGAATTATTTTGAGGATTAAAACTGACATTTTAATAATCGGCAGTGGAATTTCAGGCTTGTCTCTAGCGATTAAGCTTGCTGGCTTAAATAATGACTTAGATATATTATTAATTACAAAAGAGAATCTAAAAGATTGTAATACTTATAACGCCCAAGGAGGTATCGCAAGTGTATGGGATAAAAAAAATGATTCCTCTGAAAAACACATTCAAGATACATTATCTGCCGGAGATCAGTTATGTAATGAATCTATTGTTCGAAAAATTATAGCTCAAGCCCCTGAAAGAATAAATGAGCTTATAGAATGGGGTGTTGATTTTACTCGAAATGATAAAGGAGATTATGACCTCGGTAAAGAAGGTGGACATTCAGAAAGAAGGGTGCTTCATGTAAATGACCAGACTGGTAAAAGTGTTGAACTCGCACTAATTGAATATATTAAACAATTTGAGAACATTAATGTTAAGGAAAAGTGGTGTGCTGTTAACTTATATGCGAAGAATTTAAAATGTTATGCTGGATATGTTTTGGATCATGTTACTGGAGAAATTAACAATATTGCGGCTAAAACAACCATATTATGTACAGGAGGAGCAGGTAAGATTTATTTATATACAACCAATCCTGATGTAGCTTCAGGAGATGGAATTGCAATGGCGTATCGAGCAGGAGCTATGATCTCAAATATGGAATTTCTACAATTTCACCCTACTTGCTTATATCATCCTTTTGCGAAAAATTTTCTAATTACTGAAGCAATGCGAGGAGAAGGCGCCATTTTAAAAGATATAAAGGGAAATGAATTCATGGAAAAATACCATCCACTAAAAGAATTAGCACCAAGAGATATTGTATCCAGAGCTATTGATTCGGAATTAAAAAAATCTGGAGATGATTATGTTTTATTAGATATTGCTTCATATAAAGACCCTGATTTTATAAAATCCCATTTTCCTGGAATATTTAAGAATTGTCTTAAATTTAATATAGATATAACTAAGAATCCAATTCCCGTCGTTCCAGCCGCCCATTATTGTTGTGGAGGAGTGGTCGCAGGAATAAATGGAAAGACAGATGTGAAGAATCTATATGTTGTTGGAGAATCTTCTTGTACAGATTTCCATGGCGCCAATCGTTTGGCAAGTAATTCTTTGTTGGAGGGACTAGTGTGTGCACATGAATGTGCAGCAACAATAATTAATGATCTGAATAAACTAAAAATCAAGGAATTCGAAGAATGGGAAATTGGAGATGCTGTACCCTCAACAGAAGGTGTTGTTATTACGCAGAATTGGGATGAGATTAGGTATACTATGCAAAATTTTGTAGGAATTGTCAGATCAGATAGAAGATTAAAAAGAGCTTTGAAAAGGATGAATCTCTTCTTTGAAGAAATAGATTATTACTACTGGAATTACCAGATCGATAAGAATTTAGTCGAACTAAGAAATTTAGCTATGGTTGCCGAAATTATTATAAGATGTGCCATGTCGCGAAAGGAGAGTAGGGGGACTCATTTTAATGAAGATCATCCACAAAAACAGAAGATAGCAAGGAATTCATTCATCAAAAGACCTTGGTAATAGTGATGATGTTGTTTATTTCAAAAGAAATTATAATTTTCCAATAAATTCAAATTATTATTCACATTACTAATGATTAGTTTTAAATATAATTTAGAAATTAAAGAAGATCTGCAATTAATTGGTGTGATATAATGGTAATAACGGGAAATCTAGGTAAAAGAATAAGAATTGAAAGGATTATACATAGAGAAACTGGAAGAACGATAATAATTCCAATGGATCATGGAATGAGTGTTGGCACTATTAAGGGATTAGAAGATCTTGCTAAAATGGTCGATAAAGTAGCAAGAGGTGGTGCTAACGCGGTTTTAGAACATTCAGGAATGGTTGGAGCAGGTCATAGAGAGTCTGGAAAAGATATTGGATTAATAATTCATCTTTCCGGAGCAACAAGTTTAGCACCAGATCCTAACCGAAAAGTGTTAGTGTGTACAGTTGAAAGAGCATTAAAGATGGGAGCTGATGCGTGTTCTATACATGTTAATATCGGTGCCGATGATGAGCCTCAAATGTTTCATGATGCTCATAAAGTTGTTGAGTCGTGTCGAGAATGGGGTTTACCATTATTAGCAATGATGTATCCGAGAGGTAAAAAAATTAAAGATGAAAACGATCCTGAAGTTGTAAATATTGCAGTTAGAGCTGGAGCAGAGCTAGGAGCAGACCTAGTGAAAACCAACTATACGGGCGATATAGACAGTTTTAGATATATTGTAAAAAGTGTTCCTGTACCTGTAATAATAGCAGGTGGCCCTAAAATGGAAACTACTCAGGACTTATTACAATTAGCGTATGATTCCATTCAAGCAGGTGGAATAGGTGTTGCTTTTGGTAGGAATGTCTTTCAAGCTGAGGACCCTACTAAAATTGTATCTGCGATCGCAAAGATTGTCCATGAAAATTATGAGGTTGAAGAAGTATTAAAACAGTACCAATTTGATTAATTTTAATTGAATGTTATGACGATTGAACCTAATAAAATTTACCCACTTTTTGCTCAGAAGATTAAAAATAAGATAAAATCCCAATTTTTGGAAGCATTTGACATTAAAACTAAAACTGATAAGGATCTAAAATATAAGACCATCCTTTCATTTCAAAACACAATAAAGAGAGATAATTTTATTGCCAAACATAAACAGTTAAATATTCTTAAAAGTATTGATTATATTCCCTCGATTGTTGTATTTTTAAATGAAAACCAAATTCAAGAGTTGCAGAGCGATGATTCAGTAATTAAAATTGAGGAAGACCAAAAATTATACCTTTCAATGTTAGATGTAGTTGAAATTATTGGACTAAGTAAATATAGAAAATCAAAAATTCCGTTTACAGGATATAATGTAGTAATTGGAGTTATTGATAATGGTATAAATCCTAATTTTGAAACAATCTCCAATATAATTATTAATAAGTATAAACAATCAGAAAACTCGCCGAAAGTTAACACTAAAAATAAGAATGAGATAGTTAGCCATGGTACTTTAATGGCGAATTTAATAGGGAACCCGTTTTTGGATGATAACGGAAGAGTAATTGGAATTGCTCCAAATGCCAAAATATATGATTTTGATATTTCAAATTTAAAGGAAGAATACCATATTTCAAATATATTAGAAGTATTTGATTTTATTCTTAAGAATGGCATTAAATTGGATATTCTATTATTACCATTGACCACATTGGAACCCTCTGATGGAAATGATATATTGTCAATAGCATGTAACCTCCTTGTTGATAAGGGTTTTATAATTATATGCTCTGCGGGTAATTTTGGTCCTGAATCATACACAATCGGAAGTCCTGCTTCCGCTGAAAAGGTTATAACAATAGGAACACTTACAAAGGAAATGACAATTGCATATTATAGTGGAAGAGGTCCAACTTTAGATGAAAGATTAAAGCCTGATATATGTTTACCAGGTTCAAAAATAGAGATTCCTCTATCAAATGAACTTAGTATTCAATTTTCAGGCACTAGCATTTCTGCTGCTTTAGGAGCAGGTATAGTTGCGTTACTGAAAGAAAATAATCCAAATCTATCATATAAAGATGTAATGAAAATTTTCCAAAATGTAAGCATTGATATGAATTATGAAAATATTTCTCAAGGATATGGGACGGTAAATATAATGGATATTTTCAGACGATTAGGATATTACCAACAAGAAAAAAAAATCATACCTTATAAATATTTAATTAAAAGATCATTGCAAGTATCTATTGAAATTATAATAGTTTTGATAATTATATATTTGATAGTTAATTTTTTTAATTTAATTCACTTGATTTATAATTTGTTTTAGAGAGAGGATAACAATCTTTCCGCTATTTCACATTGCAATTCCGCTGATTATATTTGAGATTCCTAGATTAAAGAAAAATTATCGAATAAATAGACTTTCTTTAATTATTGGCTCAATGTTACCAGACATAATTGATAAGGGCATTCTATTTTTAGGTTTAGGAAGTGGTCGCTACTTTTTTCATTCTTTACTGTTTGTATTTCTTAGTTTTTCTGTTTTACTTTTAATAACCAAAGGCAATAAGGAAGTTTCCTTTCCTTTTTTAATAGGAATGCTATTCCATCTATTATTAGATATGCCAGATATTCCTCTTTTTTTTCCATTTATTCAATACGATATTGTAGTTACTGATGACCCAATACCATTATGGACTAATACGCTTTTAACAAATCCAATCGTACAAGCAACAGAGATTGTTGGTGGTATTTGTTTGATATTCATAATATTTCATAATAAATTGTATAAATCTAAGGATTTTATCAAATATTTAAAAACCAGCCCTTTATTCCCGCCTTTACTTAAAATTGAAGCAAAACAAGAAATTCAAATCGTAGAGGATTAAATTATATTAGGTTTAATATCTATAATATAATGTAGATTTAAAATCAAGAAATTTTTTTGTTTTTAAAGATTGCAAAGAAAATAGTAATTGAATATGCTTATACAATAATAAATTTTAGTTCTTAAATGCTATGACAAATCATAATAAATTACTTCATATCATCGTGGATCATAGAGAAAGAAAATTAAAGGACTTATTAGACAAGAAGAAGAAAGATATAATAAAATATGAATCAAAACAATTGGATATAGCAGATATAGTTGTTTCCAAGAATGTGGCAATAGAAAGGAAAGAAGGGTTCGATTTTATAGCTTCTATAATGGATAATCGTTTATTTGAGCAACTATTAAGACTAAAAGAAAGTTATGAAACCCCGATTCTTATTCTGGAAGGCCTAAACGATGAAGTATTTGAAAATACAGGGATGAAAATTTCTTCTATTTATGGAGCGCTCTCATTTATATCTTATAAATTGGGAATAGCTGTAATTCCAACGAGAAATTTAGAAGATACCGCAATCGTAATCGAAAGAATTGCATATAGAGAACAAGTAAAAGATGATATGCCTCTGTTATCAAGAAAAGCGCCCAAAGGAATGTCTGTGGAGGATAGGAGAACGTTTATAATTGAGGGTTTTGTGGATATAGGTCCAAAAAAGGCTAAAGCTTTAATCAAAAGATTTAAAACTCCCTTTAGTGTGATGAAAGCTATAAGTAAGACAGAAATTCTATATACTAGGACGGGAAACCCTAAAGAAATAAAAGGGCCTCTCAAGGAAGTGGCCGGATTTGGATGGAAATTTGTTCAAAAGAATAAAGAAATACTATTTGGAAAAGTTTTGAAAAATCCTCAGAAAAAACTTGATGAGTTGTGAGGATTTTTAAAAAGGAAAAAAAAATTAGAGAATATTTTTATACCTTCTTAGTAAATTCTGGATAATAAATAATTGTATGTTGCGGGCACCTCCAATAACTTCTTCTA
>CAZRKO010000106.1:0-5959 GCA_964600445.1 uncultured archaeon | reverse complement strand
ATAAAAATTAATATTAAATTTAACTAATTCTGATTATAAGTCCTTAATTAGTACTTCTACAGCAGCATTACATATAATCATTTTGTCTGATGTATCACCTAATTCTTTGATCATTATACCCTGAGCAATAAGCCCTCCTTTTTCTACTTCAATTGATTTTTCGCCAAATGGAACGGCTTTTAACACTTTTTTTTCATCAATTTTGTCCGGATATGGGGCTCCAATCTTTACATGAACTTTCATTCGTAAAAGATCCTTGGGTTCTTTAAAATTACAGAAATCGGCTATTCCCGTCAAACAATTGTTAGAAATTGCATTTTTAATAGCTTTTATTGCCGCATTCGTACAATCATCATCATGACCGTGTTGGTCGACACCTTGACCTATCTGCACAATAAATCGTTTGTAATTTTGATTCATTTTTATTGCCATTTTTCTATTTAATGTTGATATAATATCTTAAACAAATAATTCTTAAATCAAAAGTTTTTATTTTTTAGGTCTAAACTATATAAAAAATTTTATGAGCTACTCTTAATATATTTTAACAATACTAAATTGAAAATTTAACATATTCTTCAAAAAATTAATATATAGAAAATTTGGTGTTTTAAAAGGTACAATGAAAATAATTGATAAAAAAACTATTGCTGAATATCTAAATACTTCCGTCGAGAATTTCTCAATAGAAGAGTTGGAAAGTTTAATTGAAATTCCACCTCAAAATATTAACTATTCCTACGCTTTTCCTGTCTATAGACTGGCAAAAATTGAAAAAAAAGCACCAAATTTAATTGCTGAAAATTTGAAAGAAAAACTAGTTTTACCCGAATATTTGGATGAAATAGAAGCAAAAGGTCCTTATTTAAATTTTAGAGTCAATACATTCACAGTTTTAAATAATATCTACGAATTGAATCAAGATTATGGAAGAATCAGAGAAATAGCGGAAAAAAATAAATTTAATCCTCTTAAAATTGTAATAGAATATCCCGCGCCGAATACAAATAAACCCCTTCATTTAGGACATGTTCGGAATATGTTGTTAGGAAATTCTTTATCTCAAATTTTAGGATATAATGGTCATAAAGTTTTTCAAGTTAATTTGAACAACGACAGAGGTATTCATATCTGCAAGAGTATGCTCGCATATAAAAAGTGGGGAAATAATGAGGAACCAAAAGAAAGGAAATCAGATCATTTTGTTGGTGATTATTATATCAAATATAGTCAAAAGGAAGAGGAAGATGAAAATTTAATAGATGAAGCAATGAATTTGCTGAAATTATGGGAGGAAGGAGATCCAAATACAAGAGCTTTATGGAAAAAAATGAATTCGTGGGCGATTAAAGGTTTCGAAGAGACATATAAAAAATTCGGAATCTCATTTGATAAGGAATATTTTGAATCTGATTTTTATTTACAAGGAAAGAATAAAATCATTGAAGGATTAGAAGAGGGAATTTTTGAAAAAAGAGATGATGGAGCAATAGTAGTACGTCTAAATGAAGGATTTAATCTTCCAGATAAAGTTTTACTTCGAAGTGACGGAACTTCAATATATATAACACAAGATATCTATTTGGCATATCTGAAAAAGGATGATTTTGATTATGACGAGTCTATTTATGTAGTTGGCAATGAACAAGATCTATACTTTAAACAACTTTTTGCTGTGTTGGATATGATTGGATTTAAAGAACAGAAATATCATCTCTCTTATGGCATGATTAGTCTACCTGAGGGTAAAATGAAAAGTAGAGAGGGTACCGTAGTTGATGCGGATGATATTATTGAACAAATGAATAATCTTGCTTATGAAGAGGTTCATAAGAGATATCCAAACTTGTCAAATATAGAAAAATCACGAAGAGCAAAAATAATTGGTATGGCAGCTTTGAGATTTTTTATTTTAAAATTTAATCCAAAATCTGATTTTGTTTTTAATCCAAAAGAGAGTATTTCTTTTGAGGGAGAGACGGGACCATACATTCAATATTGTTATGCGAGAATTGAATCAATAATTAACAAATCTAACGAGAAAATTGATTTGAATATCAATTTCAAACTCTTGAACCATGAAAAAGAATTAATTTTAATCAAACAACTTAATTATTTTCCAGAAATTATTGATATATTAGTCAAGACTTATGGTATTCATTTAATACCTCAATATATTTTAAGTTTATGCCAAGATTTTAATTCATTTTATGGAAGTTGTCAAGTTATCTCAGAAGATAAAGATTTAGAGAGAGCAAGATTATTATTAATAAAATGCGTTCAAATAGTTATAAAAATTGGTTTAAATCTTTTGGGAATAGAAACATTAGAAGAAATGTAGATATTTAATTAATAGAAAAATTTAATAACTATCATGAAATTTTATGATTTCGGAGATATTATTGAATCTGATACTCAATTTGTAATTTTTGGCATCCCTTGGGATTATTTAACTTCTATTGAAGCCCCCAATTCTGCTATTGCGCCTAGAAAAATACGAGATGTTACAGAACATTTGGGACTTACAACTGAATTAGGGTATGAAATCCCAAATATTAAAGCTGTTGATGTAGGAGATGTAAAAGTTGAACCCTCTAATGTGGATAAAAATCTAAGGGAGATAGAAACATTTATGGATTTAATATACCAACAAAAGTCGGATGTTATACCAGTCATGATAGGGGGTGACCATTTTTGTTCTTTAAGTGTCATCAAGGCTGTTGGTGATCATTTTAGTAAAAAGGACGAATTTGGTGTCTTGATTTTTGATGCACATTTAGATCTCTATGAAGAATGGGATAATAGTGTATATTCTCATGCCACCATTTCTCATAGAATTTACGATTTAGAATATGTTAATAATAAAAATCTATTGATCGTAGGTTCAAGAGATATTGACATTCCCGAGTTAGAAATCGCTAAGGCTGAGGAAGTTGTTCATTTCGATGCACACTTACTCGTTGAAATAGGCTTAAAACAATTTACTGATAATATTATTAAGTTCTTCAAAAACTCGAGTATTAGAGATCTATATATATCAATCGATATAGATGCTCTAGACCCATCTATAGCCCCTGCCACCGGATTTGCTATTCCAGGGGGTTTTACCTATAGAGAACTATGGAAAATTTTAAGAGAGATAACCAACCATTTCAATGTGGTAGGGTTTGATGTGGTTGAGGTTGCTCCAAATCTGGACCTTCCTAATAATATAACCAGTAATTTAGCAGCCAAATTGATCGTAGAATTTATGGATTTTATCACAAATAGTAAAAATAGAGAATAAAATGAAAGAAAAAGATATTAAGGAGGTTTTTAAAAAGGTCAATCAATTTAAAATTGAAAGAGATACTAATATAGTCGATCTTATTGAAAATCTTAAAGGAACTGGTTTTGGTGCTAAAAGATTGGCTTTAGCATGTGAAATTTATAAAGAAATGATTGAAGATAAAGATTGTGTCAAGTTTTTTGGGTTAGCTGGTGCTATGGTTCCAGTTGGTATGCAACAAATAATTCACGATTTCATAGAAGAGGGATTCATTGATATATTAGTAACTACTGGTGCGAATTTAACACATGATATAGCAGAAACTTTGGGGTATCACCATCTTCAAGGTGAGGTTCATATTGAAAGTTTAGATGACGTAAATTTATATGAGCAAGAAATGAATAGGATATATGATGTCTTTTTGCCAAATAAAGTTTATGAAGGTATAGAAGATTTTGTATCGAAATTGAAAATTCCAGATAATAACATGTCCGTCAGTGGATTTCTAAAATTTTTAGGAGAACGTATACCAGATAATCCTAAATCAATTTTTAAAATTTGTGCTGAAAAAAATGTACCAATATTTTGTCCAGCTTTTACTGATTCCGGTTTAGCACTGCAATTAGGATTTCACCATCAACAATTAAATCTCAATCATTTTAAGGACATGCTTGAAATGGTTAACTTAGCATGGGATGCGAAAAAAGCAGGTATTTGCATTATTGGAGGAGGTGTACCGAAAAATTTTATATTCCAATCTATGCAATTTTCCCCGAATTCTGCTGATTATGCCATTCAAATTACAATGGATAGACCAGAACCTGGCGGACTCTCGGGTGCCACATTGAACGAAGCTATGTCTTGGGGCAAAGTTAATAAAAATGCGAAGTATTCAACTGTTATATCAGATGCAACGATCGCGCTTCCAATAATTTTTTGGTATCTGAAAAAAATAAGAGAATGAAGATATTTTTAAAAAAAAGTGCCTTTGAGTTTCTCATCTACAGTTTTTGTTTCAGAACCAAAAATTTTATCAAGGTTTTCTTTAAAACCTTGAAACTGAGAAACTTCTGACAAATTTTTTCCATCAAATTTTTCAATAAATTTTCTCATAATCTCCTTTAAAGAGGGAACTACTACTTTTGAGAGATGTTTATCAATTTTTTTTTCCTTATCTAATATGGCGTAAACAATTATAGGTTCGGGTTCTGGAGAATCTTGTGGTTTTATTTTATCTTCGAAAAACGATATTGCAAATTTTTTCATTTCAAAATACTCAACTGTATCCTTAGAAAACGCACTCTCTGCGAAAGTGATAAGAGCAGTTAATAGAGCTGAACGGAGATCTTTATCAATTTTATCATCTGATGTTTGATGATATTTTGCTTGTACTAAAGTAAAACCCCTAAATAATATTCCACTTTCGCGAATCACCATTATTAGAAACTCACTCTTGTATTGATTAATATCTTAGTTTCCTAATTCAAAAGATGAAACAATTGCTATGTTAAATATACATACGTATTCTATTAAATGTATTTAGATATTTATGAAAAAAAAATTAAAGCTCATCATACCATTTATTGAAAAATATTTTCCATTGTAATAATTCTCCAAATATATCTTTTTTCCATTCTTTTAATACTTCAAAATATTTTTCCTTATAATCTTTAATTAATTGTTTTTTGGTATATAATTTCGAAGGTTTTTCTAATACTGAATTTTTAAATGTATTTGAGGGAAGTTTCCACCATTCTTTATTGAATTTAGCTCCATATTTATGCTCATAATAGTCCATATTTTTATATACAAACACATTTGGGTAATTTGAAAAGAGAGTAGGGCTGATTTGAATATTTTTATGTAGGGCATAAGTGTTCATAAAGTCTATATTTTCGTTGAATGTTTCTCGATCTTCACCAGGAAATCCTGATAGAAGGTTTAACCTACAATATGTCTCATTTGAGTCTTTATATTGGTTTAAAATGGATTTCATTGTCTCAATATATATCTGAGGATTTTCGGTCTTATGCATTTCGGACAGTAATTTCTTACTTGCTGATTCAAATCCAAATCCGATAACCATTCTACATGCTCTATGCTTTTTAATCAAATTTGGTCTATTCTCAAAAGATTCTACTCTACTCTGACACGAAAATCTAAATTCTTCCTGTAAGTTATTTTGAATTATATAATCTAAAACCTTTTCACTAATAGAAACTCTATTGAAAGATTGGTCGGCAAAAGCTATTTTGGGTATATTACTATTATATTTTCCAACAATTTTACGTAATTTTTCAAATTCTTTTTTAAACTTCTCAAAACTAAATGCCCTAAACTCATAATTTTTTGCGCAAAATGCACATTGGTAAGGACAACCCCTTGACATAAAGAATTCAAATTTGAATCTATTTTTGTATGGATATTGCTGCATATACATTTCATAGTCCGGAAATGGCAAGGAATTAATGTCTACGCAACCATCTGAATTTATTATATTTGTTTTCATACTTCTCCTTAAGCCATTAGATTTAATTAAATCTAATAAGATTAATTCAGCTTCACCTCTTATTACATAATCATAAGGAGAATTTCTATATGAAAAATCATCAGGAACAGCTGTGGGATGATATCCCCCCACGATAATATTTATTTTGGGAAATTCTTCTTTTAATATCTTTGCAATTAAAT
>CAZRKO010000105.1:0-6016 GCA_964600445.1 uncultured archaeon | reverse complement strand
CTGAAATAATATTTCACCTTTAGCTCAAAATTTAACTATTCATTTTCCACTTCAGGTACAACATCTTCTAATTCTAACAATCTTTTAGCTTCTTCTTCAAGATCTACACTGAAAATATCTGTAATGCCTGATTGTTGCATAGAAACTCCGTATATACGGTCTGCATTCACTATGTTCTCTTCTCTATGGCTTATCACAAGGAATTGTGCCTGATCAGAGAATTCTTGTATTACTGTCGAAACACGATGTACATTCGGCCCATCGAGCGCCGCATCGATCTCATCCATTATGTAAAATGGTGCGGGGTAAAATTCTTGGACGGCAAAAATGAATGATAAGGCGACCAGAGTTTTCTCACCCCCACTGAGAATCTCCAGCGAAGAGATCTTTTTTCCTCGAGGACGAGCTTCGATACTTATGCCCCCCTCGAAGGGTTTATCGGGGCGATCAAGAAGCATTTTGGCAGATCCTCCGGGAGAGAGCTTTTGGAATATTCTACTAAATTCTCTGTTTATTTCATGATAAGCTGTCATGAAGGTCCTTGTTTTTTCTAGTTCTATCTTGTCTATTGCATCTAATATTGATTTTCTCTCCCTCTGTATAGTAGCTCTACGCATATCAATTTCATCGAACCTCTCCTTTACAGTATCATATTGTATAATTGCTTTTAAGTTAACGGGTTCTAAGGCTCTTTTCTTTTTATTGGTTAGCGCGATATCAGATTGTAATCCATCCTCCGATAAATCTTCGGTAAGAGGAGGTAATGTCCCATAATCTTTAGATCTTTCATATAATGTTTCTATTTGATCAGCACAAATTATTTTTTTAGATTCGTAATTATTCTTTTTAGAATTCTCCATTGAAAGATCCGATTTTAAGTCAGTAATAAATTTTTGATAGTTTTTTTGTTTATTCCATGATTCATCCTTTTCATTTATTAATTTGTCAATTTCCTGTTGTTTCTCATTTTTTTTCTTAGTTTCTTCAATCAACTGATTATTAATTTTTTCGATTTGTTCTACTATTGATTCTACTTGTTTTTCAGTATTTTTAATATCCTCATTGTAGATAATGATTTGTTCTTCTCTTTCTTTATTTTTATGAATTTCATTTAGCTTTCCTTGAGTTTTCTGTAATTTTTTATTGAAATTGTTCAAATTTTGTTGAGCTCCTTTTTGGGCTTCCAATTCTTTTTCTTTTTCCCCTCTAAAAGTATCTATAATTTTCTGTATCTCATCAATGTTTTTTTGAATTTCATTGACTTCTGAATTAAATGTTTGTATATTATTATTACTCACTTCTATACTATTATTTGCATCCGAATTTTCCTTAGTTATTTCTTCAATAGAATTAATAATTCTCATAACATTATCAAGTGATCTTAATTTATCCCTTGTTTCTTCTAAATCCTTGTTTTCTTCATCGATTTCTTTTTGTATTTTTTCAATAATCTCCCAGAACTTTTCTTTATCTCCCACAAGAGTTTGAATATCTTTATCTAAGGATGTTAAGTCTGATTCTACTTTATTTATACTCTCTTCTGTCAGAATTATTTGTTTTTTCTTATTCTCATTATTATTGTTTAAACTATTTATGGTATTATCAAATACTTCAATTTTTTCATATAGATTTTGAATCCCATGAAGCTCTTGAAGTTTTTCTTGAATATTATCATATTCCTTCTGAGCATTATCTATCTCTTCTTGAATCTGAGATATTTCTTTCCAATAATTATCTTTAAGATCTTTTAATTCATTTATCTCTGTGTTTATTTCGTCAAGCTCATTTAATTTTTCTTTTATAATTCCATCTCTTTCATTAATTTCCACATTATATTTTTCAATTCTATCATAAATTTCATTAATCCTTTTCTCAACTTCCTCAAGTCTTTTGTTTGAGATTGTAAGATTATCGGAATCATGTCCTTTTTTAAGATTAATTTCCGTTAAATTTTTGTCTACATCAGTTAAATCATCTTGTTGACCCGTAATATTATTAGAAATTTCTGCCATTTGTTTATAAAGATCTTGAGATTTCGACATTGTTAATTTTCTAAGGGAAATGTGAACATTTTCTAATATTTCCATTAAATCCATAACAAATGCATCAAAGTTAGAGGTTGATTCATGCACAGCTACGTCAGCAGATTCTTTAACCTTATTAATAAGTTGAATAATTGTAGAATCGGCATTATCAGTAAATAGAGTTAATGTTTGTAATATCGAACCAAGCATATTTGACATTTCTACCATTTCTTCGCTATCACAACTAATTGATTCAACAGATTTCATTATATCAATAATATCCAAAACAAATTTTTTAAAATCTTCTGCAGAAGTTTCAATTGCTTCGGCATTCGATTGCTGTATATTGGCCTTAATAGACTCCACTGATACATTTATATTTTGAGTGAGCATGTTCAAAATTTGAAGTATTCCGGTTACATCATCTTTACTTTTTTCATAATCTTCCTCAGAATTTTCAATCTTATTTGAACTAGCTTCTTTTTCTTTAAAAAGATCGTCTAAACGTCTTTGGACATTTGCTTTTTTAATAGTAAGAGTTTCTGAATCTTTTTCAAATTCTGAAATATTTGATTTTAAAGTACCCAAACTTAAATCTAAATTGCGTTTCTCCCTTTCCAAATTAGTTAGTTCTTTCTTAAATATTTTTAATTCAGTATTCATATTAGAAATTTTGCTTCTATTATCATTTATCTCCGCATCAATTGAATCCTTTTTTAAATTTAATAATTCTAAATTTTGTTCATTTTTTCGATAGACAGAATCTTCATCCTTAGATTTCTTTTTTAAATCACTCAATTTTTTAAGAGTATTTTCCTTATCATGTAGTAGCTCTTTTATGATATCATCTATTTCTTTGCCCTTACTCAATTCCTGAATTTTTTGGATAGTGTCTTCTTTTTTTTGTTTTGAATCTTTAATACTATCGTTATTCATTTTAATTTCAGTGTTTAATGAAGATAATGTCGACTTTAAATCAGTAAATTTTGAAATTAAAGCATTTTTTTCAGTTTGGACCAAATTAATATCATTTTCCATGTTTCTCTGTTTTAGATTTTCATCTGAAATTTTAACTTTTAAATGTTCAATTTTCTTTTTAATTTCATTTACTATTTTGATGGTTGCGTCTCTTGCTTCTTCTATACTTTCATAATCGCCTTTTAATGTTTTTAATTCAGTTTCTAATTTTTCTTTTTTTATTTCATTTTTTTTTACATTCTCTTTAAGGACTTTAATTTTTGACTCATTAGATGAAATCTTTTGCTTAACTTTTGAAATTTCAGAATTGAAATTAGATTTTTCATCTTCATTACTTTTAATTTTATTGTCCAACTCTGCTTGATTTTGTTGTCGTTTTTCTATTTCTTTCTTTGCGTCTTCAATTTGATTTTCAATTTCAACAACATCTTTTGTTACATCTTCTATTAGCGAGTCAAAAGATTGTCCTTCTCCGAGTTTCATTAAAAGTTTTTCTAATTGTTCTTTATCAATCGTTAATTTCTCAATTGATTTTTTAGATAAGTTCAAAGTTGTCTGGTTTGATGATAATTTAGTTTTTATTTGAGTAATTGCTTCGTTTAATTCTTCTCTCTCTTTTTCTTTAACATTTATAGTACTTTGAATGTTATCCATAACTAAAGATTCTTGTTTTAATAGATCTTCTTGTTTCGTAATTTTTTCTTCAAATTCTTCCAATACTTTATTAGATTCTTCAATTTTTTTATCTAATTCTTCTTCTTCTTTTTGATATTTTGCAATTTTTAAAGCTAGTAATTGAGCATTATAAAAATTTATTTTATCATCCAGTTCTTTCCACGCAAGTGCGTCGTTTTTCTCTTTTTCAACTTTTTTTAGTTGAGCGGATACTTCCTTAAAGATTGCTTCGAATTGTCCTAAATCTCGTTCAGCTTTTTCTAATTCTTTCAATGTAGCATCTTTCATTTCGTCGTATTTTTGAAGACCAATTAGTTCTTCAATAAATTTTCGCCTATCCTCCGAATTCATGTGAGTTAATTCAACAATCTTACCTTGTAAGACAAATTGGTTGCTACCATCAGGATCTATATTTGCAGTTGCTAAAGCATTAAGAATTTGCTGCCTTGTGGACTTTTTTTCATTCATTTTATACCCCCCTCCACCACCCCTCTTAATAGTTCGGGTAATTGTGAAATCCCTATCACTACCACCTGGAAAAATTCCATCTGAATTGTCAAAATGCATAGTAACTGAAGCCCGATTGGAGGGGTTTTTTCCTCTTGAACCTGCAAATATTAAATCCTCTAAATTTTTTGCTCGCATTGTTTTTTTACTTAATCTCCCTAATGCAAAACATAAAGCATCAATTATATTGGATTTTCCAGCACCATTCGGTCCAACTATGCAGGTGAACCCACTTGAAAGTTTAATTGTAACGGTACGATCTCCAAAACTTTTAAAACCACTCATGGAAACTTTTTTAATATAGGTCAGAATTAGATCTCCTCTTATTACATAGTTATTAAAAATATAGAATAATGCAAGTTTAAATCTTTTTACTTAATAATTTTTTAATACTTTTTTAATTATAAAAACCTTTAATCTCTTCTTTTAAAAAAAAATAGAACTTAAAATTATAAACTCCCAAAAACGGCATCTACCATTGCTTTTAGTTGATATGGATTTATCGTCATAAAGAAACAGTCATATGTTAAAGGGTCCTCTGATAGAATTTTGATATTATTTTTAAGGCCCTTTTTTGAGGGGCTTAATATGCCAACTCTTAAGGTTTTTTGAATGATATTTTTAAATTCATTTAAATCTCTTTCATATTCTAAAGATTCACATGAAATATCATAAAGTTCTTGTAAATGTTTTAAATCAATATAAAAATGCGATTTTTTTGAGAAGTTATGAGATAAATTATCTAAAAAAATAATAGTTAAAAGATCTTCCTCAGAAATATAATTAAGCATATTAAATTCATCAGATATTTGAAACGAATCAAATTGGTTCTGACATATTTCCAACATTTTAAAATGTTCAATAGTGTCTTGATTTTTTAAAAATGGATAAATATCTCTGAGTATGTCAATTCCCTTTCCAGGAACAGGAACATAATGCTCAAAAATTAGGTCTGTAATGAATTGAATCAATTCTTTATCAACTTCATGTGAAAATGTCAAAGATGCTCTTGTCTGTAATATTGAGTCCAATTCCTTATATGAAAAATAGTTGAGCTTTCTTTTTATATCAAATTCAGATAAATAATCTAGAGTTGATGTTCTTAAAATCTTATTTACAGTTGAAATTATTGTAATATTCATTTCTTTTCCTAAATATAAAAATTTCTTAAAAAACTCAGGTTTTATATATTCTATGTTATTAAAAATTAAGAAGAGATTTTGGTTGATTTTTTTGCTTGCTAATTTAAAAATATTCCATAATTGTGACATATTTGAGTTGAGGATGGAATTAAGATTAAAATTAAGGTTAGGTGCTTTACTTAGCTCAGTTAATAGAGAAAAGATTAATTCTTCAAGATTCTTCTCCTTACAGTCTATTATAATTTTCTGAAAAGGAAGTATGTTTACATTATCTATAATTAAGTCTTTCAAAACTTTATTTATAATTACTTTTTTACCAATCCCTTGAATTCCTTGATATAAGATATTAAGAGGAAACTCATCCGTTATTGAGTCATTTAAAATTGAATATAATGAATTTTCTTCTTTTTTTCTGAATAAAAGTTTAGGGGGTATAAAGTTTGGGTCAAAAATCGCTTTTGGTCCTACAAATTCATTATTAATTTTCGATTTACTAATCATTTTTATTTTAATTATTTATTTTAATATTTTTTTTTAATTTATGTATATAAACTCCCCGGGTGACCCCTCACTAAAAGTAAAAATAAAAAAAATAAGGAGAAAAAATACATTAAATTTCAATAACTTAAATTTGAAATCTTCGATTTATAAAGATATTTTATATGTTAAAGAAAATTTCTACGAAGCTAT
>CAZRKO010000104.1:0-6113 GCA_964600445.1 uncultured archaeon | reverse complement strand
AATAAAAGATTTAAAATTTCAATAATTCTTTTAATTTGCTAAAAAATACTTTTAATAAAAAATTTAAAATTTCGATACTTTTAATATATCAAAATAATTGTTAAGTACTAAATTAGACTCCAAGATCTACAGAAGCCTGTATGCTTCATTGGAATCAAAAACCAGGCCAAGCAGGGGTAGCCAAGTACGGTCTAGCCATTTTACCATCTCGGAAATGCGACTACCGGCGCTAGACTGAGGTTCTAGGCCAAGAGAGTATTTCTCTCTTAGAGAGAGTGGAACAGTCCTTCGTGGGTTCAAAATGTTGGCCATCATTTCGATGGATTTCCATGAAAATCCCACCTCCTGCATTCTTTATTTATTAAAATTTAATAATACGGTGATAATTGCTAAATTTTTAAATGAACAGACTTTTACTCTCCTGTTTTAAGCAACAGATTTATGTAAAGAAGATAATTTTATAATTAAAAGAAATTAGATAACTTCTGTTGCTTGATTTTAGGATTATTTGTTAGACTTACAACATATTCTTCGATTAACTCCATGCGTTGTTGTGTGTAATCATCCAAGCCAAAATCTTTACAAAGTTTGAGAGCACGGGGTATATATTTCTCAATGCCACCACGATTCACAGTTAAAATTACATTATTTCCACATATAGGACATTTACCCCCATTCGAAATTGGGGGTCTCCTAAATTTTTTATTACATTTTACGCATCTAAATTCTTGCACTGCAAATTTTCTCAAATTACCTAAGATATCTGGATTAAAGTGAGAGGATAAAATCTTTTTTGCCACGTTTTTAGCTTCAACAGCTTTAATTATTTTTGCAAGATGTAATTGGGCATCAATTTTTTCATCCATACTCTCATAAGTTTTGTATGAGGATGTGGTTGCCCCCTCATTAATATCTTTAGTAGGGATGTTAAATCCAATTCGCTCGTATTGTTCTGCAGTTCCTAATCGACTCTTAATTAAGTTCATTTTACTTTCGATCTCTGAAGGGGAGGAATATTGTTCAGTTGCTTCATAAAATTCCAATGGATATCGAAAATGAGTGTCTAAATTATGCGCTTCAATATCTACTTCATTTGGGTCTAATATTGAACTTATTACTAATGTAGCATCCATTCTTCCCCCGATCCTACTAGGTAAATAGTGTCTAGAAAAATTTAAAAGAGGATCCAAGAGGAGCATTATCCCATCTTCATCACCATCACAATTGCGGCGTTTCGCGGCATGCCAATAAGGGTGGGCATAGATTGAACGTGCTGGACTAAATCCAATTATTCGTCCTATTATCCCTGCGCTAGTATGTGGGGCTAAACCAACAGCTATATGTCCTATAAGCTCTTCTTTTTTGCTAACGTTGTAAAAATGATTCATATTATAAAAGTATTCTAACTCGTCATCTAAAAAATTAGCGACCTTAATGAAATAATTTGCACAATCATCAGATAGGATTATATCTTGAACTTTTAATTCAAGAATTTGATCTTCATCACTTAGCGGATCTCCCTTATAATCATTCCGATATCCAAGTTCTTTAAGGTTTTCAATAGATGTACCAATCTCTTTTGGTTTAAAATGAGTTAGGGGTATATCAGTAGCATCATATCTAATTTCTGCAGTTTTATATACTAAAACACCATTCTTCGCTCTTAAGATGCCTTTTTCGATAGGTTCTGGGATCTTAAATTTGCTTGTCATGCCAAAAATGCCTTTCAACTTTTTTGGCAAGGGAAGATTCATAGATTTTAGCACCGTATCTACATATCCTCTTATATTAAACATCGCATCACTGGAGGTTTTTAAATACCTTTTACATTTCGAGCACTCTTCTTCGTCTTTAGGTAAAAGTTTCTTGCAATTTTCGCAAATAGTTCGAACTTCTGTATGAGTATTGCATTTAGGACAGATGTTGAATATGGATACCATTCCACATTTAGGACATTTCTTTCGGCATACATCAATCTTCACTTTACCGAACTCTAAAGCCTTTTCAACCAATCTAAAATTACCCACTTTATCACTTAATGGAAATAATGTATGGACACCTTTCATACTCTTTCTTTCGGACTTTTCAGGACGTCCCATGCGAGACCCCATAAAATATGGAGCTTTATCTTTGATTTTGATTGAAGATAAATTATAAAAATAGGAAAAAACAGTATCATCAGGTTCAATTTCAGAGGAAGTTTCAGTTTCAAGGTTAAATATTGCTATATAAATATGATTCATAGGTTCACTGAAAATGATTCTGTTATCTTTAATTTTATGTTTTACAAATGCTTTTTCTAAGAGCTCTTTAATAGATTTATCATTTTTTATAACTATTTCTTTTTTTGAATTATCGAAATAACTTTTACTAAAAGTTTTTCTCAATTCTTCTAAATCCTCTACTGAAAGGTTCCCCCAAAAATCTGTAAAAGTAGGATGTAAAGGAATTTTAAATTCTCTGGAGATTTTTAATGCCTCTTCAGCAGTTGGTTTATTATCAAAAGGATTTTCAATGAATTCCATTATTCTCTCGTTTAATGACTTATGACTTTTAACTGCTTTTTCTAATTCTAACGACCACCACTCTTCTACATAGCCCGATGGGATTAATTTATGATTGTTTTCAGAAAATTCTCCAAAACCAAAAAGGATATCTCCCAAAAATAGGATCTCTTCTATTTCAGGAAAAATTTTACGTGCTTTATTAGCTCCTGAAACTCTTATAACATCTCCATTTTTTAATTTAACAATTGGAGGTTCAATACCACTTACTGGACAAATACTTGTACTCTTTCCAGGACGCTCTATCCTAAGCTGAGTTCCTATAGCAACAAAATCATCCAATATAGCCATTGTTGCCGGATGGAATCCTCCAGCGGCTAAACCAGTATTACGGGATCTGCCATATCTAATCCTATGACCTCCCATTATTGATGGATAACTAAAAACAGGTCTACCTGCGATAATATCTGCTACAAATTTGTTATTTGGTAATATTTTTTCCATAGTTTTCTCTGGAATATGACTAATGTCTTCGCTTTTGTTATTCTCATCAGATTTATCCTCTTTTAATGAGATTTTTTTTAATTCTCCTAACCAATTCCAGCCCTCCAAATTCATACTTTTTGCTATTTTTAGAAGTTTCGGTGCTTTAAGGAGTATTCCATCATTTAATACGAGACAAGCACCTCCACGGATATTATTAGTTTCAACCCTAGGAAGATCTCTAAATGCAGACACTTCCTCAATTTCAGTTGAATCCCCATTGATCTCAACAGGTAAATGCTCAACCGCATATCTTATCTCATCATTTGATGATGGATATTGTAGGTGAACTCTTCTATCATATAGTTTCACTTCTTCAACATATCTTCCAATCTCTCCTTCAGTGGCACTATATTTTGGAATATTGGACCTTTTTCTTACAAAGTCAGCAATGAGAACACATAATGCTGCTGTAGTACCCCCCGCCGCTCTGATTGGACCAGCAAAATATAATGATAAGTATTGATTTCCTTGTTGATCTTTTCGAATCTTAATTTTTGAAATTCCCTCAAGGGGGGCACTTACAACCCCCATTGTCTTTATTGCCAAACCTACTCTGATGGCTCTCTCAACTTTCACTTCCAACGATTCTATATTCCCAATTTTCCCATCTAAAATATCTGAGACGATATGGAAAGTAATTTCATCATCATTTTGCCCTTGACTTTTTAAATCCCTTATAACTTCAGCAACCCCTTCAGGACCTACCAATTTCTCTACTCTTCCAGCCAAATCTTTAGCTTGTGGCGATTCAACAAAAAGTTCTGGATCAAATCCTTTTTTCCGTGCTTCTTCAGCAATATCATAACATTGATTAACTTTATGCTGTATAGATTCAAAATATTGCTGCATCTCCCTACTCATTTCTACCATAAATTATCATCTATTTTGAGTGTTTTAAAAGGATATTACATTAGGAATTAAGATATAATATTCTTATTATTCTGATTTAAATTAAACTCATTTATTAATAGGGTATTCAAATCACCATTCATATTTCAATAAGGAGAGTGTGTTCTTTTTTTAAAAAGAAAAAATATCAAAAATTAGTTTGACTCCTTTTATTTTTCATTATAAAATAATGTATTAATAGTAAATCATATAATAAAACTCTACAATAAATATTATAATTCTACTTTGGATGAAAATACATTGAATGAAGTAAATTCCGAAAAGCATGGTCTAATTCTTAAAAAATTTGTTGAATCTGGAATAAATTTGACTCCGCTCATGTTAGATTTTATCAGTAGTCTTAATGATCCTCTCGGTATTAGTGACAGGATCATCAGAGAAGTCAGTTTTATTCCAAAATTTAATGGTCACCTTACTAAACATATTTTAAACACGATTTCAAATGATGAAATTCAAAAAGTTTTAAAAAGACTTTCAATGAGAGAAGATTTTTCTCTCGCTGAAGATATTTCAAATGAATTGAATAATAAAAAAACAAATTTTGATGATTCTTATATACGAACCGAGATAAGTGAGGAAGTACAAAAACAAAATATTCCTAAAAAAGAGCTCAGAGAAGTAAAAGCAGAAATTAAGCCAACTAAGGAATTTAACTCTAGACTCATCTCAAATCTAAATAAATCTTCAAAACACTTAAAAAAAGAAGAATTAAAGATTAAACCAACAGAATCTGCAAAATCATCCCTAGTATACAAACCAATTGCGAAGGAATACAGTTTTGAATACGAAGTCTTAAAGGATCCAACGGGAAAAATACATACAAACGGAGTTTATGATGACTTTTATGAATTAACAATAGATAAATTTAACCAACTTTCAAAATTAATGAAAAATCGGGGCGATATTCTCTCCGCGACAAATATTAATAATGTCTTAAGAAATACAAAAAGCCAAGAGGTTGCTGTTATAGGTATGGTGAATGAAATAAGAAAAACTAAAAAGGGTAATTACTTTCTAACCTTAGAAGATACAACGGGTAAAATAAATGTTATCATTAGAAAAGATTTAGAAGATCAAGAAATCATTAAAACACTTGAAAAAACAATTATGGACCAGATGCTTTTTGTAGATGGCACTTATAATCCAGGTGAAAAAGGCAAAAAGGGCATAATGTTTTCTACTAATTTAACAAAAATAGATATACCTGGAGATTTTCAACCCGAAGTATCTCCTGACCCTCTATCGATAACACTTATCTCAGATACTCATATTGGTAGTAAGGAGTTTGAGGAGAATTTGTGGAATAGATTTGTAAAGTTCTTAAACGGTAAAATTGGCAATAAAAGTTTAAGAGAGATCGCAGGTAAGATAAAATATATTGTTATTAATGGAGATTTAATAGACGGTATTGGAATTTATCCTAATCAGGAGAAAGATCTTATAATTAAAGACTTATATCATCAATATGAAAAAGCCTCAGAATTACTATCTGAAATACCCGATTATATAAAGATTTTTTATAGTTCTGGTAATCATGAACCTGTAAGGAATGCTATTCCTCGACCTGCAGTGCCTAAAAAATATGTTGAACTCTTAATTAATAGTGGTATTAAATGTATAGGAAATCCCGCTATTATTAAAACACATAATGTAAAAACACTTGTTTTCCATGGAGACAGCTTAATTGATATGAATCAATTGATCCCGGGATTAGATAATAATAAGCCAATCGAAACAATGAAAGAATTGCTAATTTGTAGACATTTAGCTCCAATTTACGGTAAAAAAACACAAATTGCTCCAGTTAATAAAGATTGGCTTGTAATAGATAAAATTCCTGATATATTTCATACTGGGCATTTACATATTTTTGGAATGGGTGAATATAATCACGTACCTTTAGTTAACTCAGGATGTTTTCAATCACAAACCGATTTTATGAAAAGTTTTGGAATAAGTCCTACACCAGGCGTAGTTCCAATTATCAAGCTTGATACGCTGGAACCTAGAGCAATTGATTTTAAGAATTATTAATTTATTATATTTATTAAAATAAGTTTTTAAAAAATTATGAATTTTTCCATCCCCCGTAAAAGGCCATCAGAACTCGTCTTGTATATATGGAAAATTATAGACCTTCCAGATATATCTCTG
>CAZRKO010000103.1:0-6113 GCA_964600445.1 uncultured archaeon | reverse complement strand
GAACTCACTTACCACTGTTTCAGGGTACATGTCGTGAGGCAGGACTTAATCCATATCTGGTTATTTTTTCCAGTATAAGAGAATTAGTTAGTTGGGTTCATATGAATGAACCTGAAAGAGCAACTGAAAAAGCTACGGAACACATATTGATGGCTGTTGGTAAAGCTCGTTTAGTAGAACCTTTATATGATTTTGAAGTGAATGTATTACCCTCAGCATTAGTGATTGGAGGAGGGATTGCTGGTATGACAGCTTCATTAGCTATTGCTAAAAAGGGATTTAAAGCATATATTGTTGAGCAAGAGGAAGAGCTTGGAGGGCTAATACGAAAATTAAATACTTTTAACATAGAAAGAGAATCTCCGGACCATTTATTAAATCCAATAATAGAAGAAATAAACTCAAATCCTATAATAGAAGTTTTTACCTCTTCATCAGTAAAGAATGTAAGTGGTTCAATAGGTAATTTTCACATTATTATTGATCACAATGGAAAAGATAAAGAAGTTGATACGGGAGTAATTATTGTTGCCGTTGGCGCTCAAGAATTTAAACCAAATGGGTATTATCTTTATAATGAAAATAAACATATCCATACAAGTTTAGAACTTGAAGATTTAATTCGGAATAAGAAATTACAAGAACTTCAATCAATTGGATTTATTCAATGTGTCGGATCTCGTGAAACTGAGGGAAGAACCTACTGTTCTCTAACATGTTGCGCTGAATCTATGAAAAATGCATTAACAATCAAAGAATTATATCCTAATTCACAAGTTTTTATCATATATCGGGACATTCGGGTGGCTTACAAAGAAGAAATTGAGTATCGAAAAGCTAGAGAAAGCGGGATTAATTTCATCCAATATAGTCCAGAAAATCCACCACAAGTGGAAAATATTGATAAAAATTTGATTTTAAAAGTATATGACAATTTAACAAGAATGAATTTTGAATTAACATTAGACAAACTAGTTCTTGCGACACCTTTAGTTTCTTGGGAGGAAAATAAGAGTTTATCTAAAATGTTAAAAGTTCCAATAGACTCTAATGGTTTCTTTTTAGAAGCCCATCCGAAATTAAGACCAGTTGATTTCGCTACAGATGGAATTTTCAATTGTGGGACTGCTCAAAGTCCAAAAAATATTAATGAATCAATAAGTCAAGCCTTAGGAGCGGCATCCAGAGCTCTAATACCTTTAATGAATGGAAAGGCATTTTGTGAAGGTGCAATTGCACAAATTAATGAGAATTTATGCGTAGGCTGCGACATTTGTATAGATATATGCCCTTTTAATGCAATATATAAAACTGAGGAAGAAGTAGTTGTTATAACCGAAGTCTTATGTAAAGGATGTGGAACATGTGGTGCAAGTTGCCCAGAAAACGCAATAACTATAAATCATTTTACTAATGATCAGATTATATCACAATTTAGTGCTATTGAAGAGAGTAAAGAACCTGAATTTGAACCAACGATTTTAGGATTTTTATGTAATTGGTGTTCATATGCCGGAGCTGATCTTGCAGGTGTGAGCAGGGTCCAATATAAACCTAATATTAGAGTAGTCAGAGTAATGTGTAGTGGGAGAGTTGATCCGATATTTATTGCAGAAGCATTCTTAAGGGGTATTGATGGAGTTCTCGTTTTGGGTTGTCACCTTGGGGATTGCCATTATATAAGCGGCAATTACGAAGCGGAAATTAAAATGAACGGATTATTGCAATTATTAGAATTAGTGGGATTTTCTGAACGACTACACCTTGATTGGGTATCAGCTTCAGAAGGTGTTCGATTTGGGCAGGTAGTAGATGAATTTACCGAACACGTACATAAATTGGGTCCATCTCCCGTAAAAGATGAAAAGATTAAGGAAAAAGTTATTGATGATCTTAATGCTGTAAAATCAGTTTTATCTGACTCAAGATTTAGAGCATTAGTAGCTAAAGAAAGAATGATTACCTCAATAGGTAATGCCTATGACGAAATAATCCCTAAAGATAATTTTGAAGAAATTTTGGAAGATGCGATATATAATGAATTTATTCGTCAAAAAATATTAGAAAAGATAAAAGATCAAGGTAAATCCGTTCCAGAAATCTCAAAAGAAGTTAATATTGAACCGAATATAGTATTGCATCATATTGTAACTTTAAGATCACGAGGATTAGTTGATCTAGAAAAAATTACAGAAGATATTCCAACATTTGTATCAATTAAGGAGTGAGAATTATGGAAAAATACGGAGCAGTTTTAGTTGTAGGTGGAGGAATTGGAGGCATGCAAGCTTCAATGGACTTAGCAGATTCAGGATTCAAAGTTTATTTAATAGAAACAACAAAAAGCATCGGGGGGGTTATGTCTCAGTTAGATAAAACCTTTCCCACAAATGACTGTTCTATTTGTATACTTGCTCCGAAATTAGTGGCTACAGGGCGGCATGAAAATATTGATATATTGATTAACTCGCAGGTTGAAAAACTCGAGGGAGGACCTGGAGATTTTACCGCCTATATAAAACAAAAATCATTATATTTAGATCAAAATAAATGTACGGGCTGTGGGGCATGTGCCCTAAAATGCCCGATAGAAGCAGTCGATTTATTTAATGAAGGACTTTCACATAGATCGGCAATTTCAGTGAAATTCCCTCAAGCAGTACCTTTAGTATTTTCGATAGACAAAGAAAAATGTATTGGATGTGGACTTTGTAAAGGAGTGTGTAAAGCGAATGCTATAGATTACACACTTCAAGATAGAATTATCGAACTTGATGTAGGAGCTGTAATATTAGCAGTTGGATATGATGTGTATGACCCCACTCCATTAAAAACTTATGGATATGGTAAATATTTAAATGTAGTTACGAGTACACAATTTGAGCGAATATTGAGCGCTAGTGGTCCGCATTCTGGTGTAATTCTACGGCCATCTGATGGATTAATACCCAGAAAGATAGCATTTATACAATGCGTGGGCTCGAGAAATAGGCGAATCGGTATTGAATATTGTTCATCTGTGTGTTGTATGTATTCAGCAAAAGAGGCTGTAATTGCTAAAGAGCATATGGATATCGTTGAGCCAACAATCTTTACAATGGATGTAAGGGCATGTGGAAAAGATTTTGACAAATATATTGAAAGAGCTAAAGAAGAATATGGTATAAGATATATTAGGAGTAGAATTTCATCTATAAAAGAAATTCCAGAAACAAAGAACCTTAAGATTCGTTATGAAACTGAAGATGGAAAAATTGTAGAAGAAGTTTTTAACCTAATAGTTCTCTCGGTTGGAGCAAGAGCTCACCATAGTGCTAAAGAACTGGCAAAAAAATTGAAAATTGAACTAAATGAATACGGTTTTTGTAAAACTAATACTTTCTCTCCAGTGGAGACGTCTAGAAAGGGTATATATGTGTGCGGTATGTTTTCAGAACCAAAAGATATTCCTGAAACAGTTATAGAAGCGAGTGCAGCTGCTGGAACTGTGAATGTCCTTTTATCTAATGTGAGACATACCTTGGTTACCGAAAAGGAACTTCCTGAAGAAATAGATCTAAGTGGAGAACCCCCTAGAATTGGAGTTTTCATTTGCCATTGTGGTATTAATATTGCGGGGGTTGTCAATGTTCATGAAGTAGTTGAATATACAGCTACCTTACCCGATGTAGTATATACCGAAAGAAATTTATATACTTGCTCAGCAGATACCCAATCTAATATGAAAGAGAAAATAAAGGAATATAATTTAAACAGAATTATTGTAGCCTCATGCACACCAAGAACACACGAGCCATTGTTCCAAGCAACTATTCGAGAAGCTGGCTTAAATAAATATCTCTTTGATTTAGCAAATATAAGAGATCAATGTTCCTGGGTCCATATGCATGAACCTAAAGAAGCCACGGAGAAAGCTAAAGACTTGGTCAGAATGTCCGTAGCAAAAGCCCGAAATTTAGTTCCATTGGAAGAACAGAGAGTAGAAGTTATTCATAAAGGAATGGTTATTGGAGGCGGTGTTGCTGGAATGACTGCCGCTTTAAATTTAGCAGATCAAAGATTTGAAGTCTTTTTAGTGGAAAAAAGTGACCATTTGGGAGGATTTGCACATAATATTTATCAAACTTTAGAAAATGATGATGTCCAAAAATACATTCAGAGTTTAATCGAGAATGTTAATAATCATAGATTTATCAATACCTTTCTAGATGCGGAGATTAATTCTATTAGTGGTTATATAGGAAATTTTACCGCTGATATAACTTATGGTAAAGGGAAAGAAAAAGTAAGTTTTGAACATGGCATAATAATTGTAGCTACTGGAGCAAAGGAATACGCACCAAAGAATGGAGAATTTCTTTATGGTCAAGATGATAGAATTACAACACAATCAAAGCTCGAAGAAATTCTATTTACAAATGATAAGAAGATAAAAGAATTAAAATCAATAGTTATGATTCAATGTGTTGGCTCAAGGAACGGTGAACACCCCTATTGTAGCAGGATGTGCTGTTCTGAAGCTATTAAAAATGCGTTGAAGGTAAAAGAGATCAATCCAAATATTAATATTATAATTTTATATCGTGATATTCGAACCTATGGATTTAAAGAAAAGTATTATAATTCAGCTAGGGATAATGGTATTTTATTTATTAGGTTTGACGAAAAAAAACCACCTGAAGTCATAAAAAATAATAGTGAATTACATGTTCTCTTAAATAGAACTGATATTGGAGAAGTTAAAATAAATCCTGATTTAGTGGTTTTAAGTACTGGTATTGTCGCACCTGAGGAAAATTCAGATTTAGCTCAAAAGTTAAAAGTCCCTCTTAATGAAGATAACTTCTTTTTAGAAGCTCATGTTAAATTGAGACCCTCAGATTTTGCAACAGATGGCATATTTTTATGTGGAACTGCACGAGGAACAGCAACTATAAGCGAGAGTATTTCACAAGCTATTTCGGCTGCTTCTAGAGCAATGACAATTTTATCTAAAGAGTTTTTAGAAACCGAAGGAATAATTTCTAATGTTAATGAAGAAAAATGTTTAGGTTGTGGGAGATGTGTTGAACTTTGTCCATATAACGCAATTGAATTAATTGAAACTACAAAAAAAATTGGCTTATATACCAATAATCTAAAGAAAGCACATATAATTAAAGCGGTTTGCAAAGGGTGTGGGACATGTTTCGCAGAATGTCCGGCTTCCGCAATTACAATGAATCATTTTGGAAAAGCTCAAATTGAACCAATGATTGACGAGGCCATAACAACTTTTGAAGAAGGATGGAAACCAAGAATAGTAGCATTTCTCTGCAATTGGTGCAGCTATGCAGGAGCAGATTTAGCAGGTGTGAGCCGCTATCAATATCCTCCAAATGTTAGAGTAATTCGAACAATGTGTTCAGGAGGTATGTCCAAAAGTTATATACTTCAAGCTTTATTGAATGGGCAGATGGTGTATTCATAACAGGATGTCATATAGGCGATTGCCATTATATTAGTGGAAATGAAAATGCTTACCTCCGTATGGATCATTTAAGAAGTCTATTAAAAAAGCTTGGGATTGAAGAAGAAAGAATTGAGATTCACCAAGTATCAGCAAGTGAAGGAAAAAAATTCTCAGAATTGATTACAGAATTTACAGACAAAATCAAAAAGTTAGGGGAATCTAAGATTCCTAAGAAATCAAGGTTAAAAGAAATAGCAATTGAATAAAAAAAGAAAAAGTGATAAATATAACTGAAATAAAGTCGATGGAATATTTTAACAAAGAAATAAAGACTTACAGGATAAAATAAAAAATAGATTTTATAACATTTATTGGAAAAATTTTATTTCTTCTCTAAATTTTTTTAAATTACTCTAACTGTAAAAAATTTGTTTTTCTTTATACTCTAATCAATAATTTTTTCCTAACTTTCAGTAATAAATAATCCTGTATTATGCCAAAAAATTTTGCTAATTAATTTATTTTCATATTATAATCAAAAATTTAATATCAATAAAATAATTTAAATCAATAAATTATAGTAAGTAGGTTAAAGATTTGGCTTATAAAATTATAGAGAAACGGGAGCTTGGAAATAGTGGCCAAGTATTTGAAATGGTAA